>JAEURM010000084.1 GCA_016789245.1 Anaerolineales bacterium | reverse complement strand
TGCACTTTAAACCACAGCTTTTCTACTGATGCTCCAGAGAATTTTTCAAACTCTTGAAAAGGAACATCAAATGGATGCAGGCCGATTGCTATTTCTGAACCGAGTTCGAGATTAGCTAGATCGCGCCTGAGTTCTTCATGACCTTTTCCATCAGCCAGACTCAGACATTCTTGTGGGTAAGAATTAAGGGGAACGATTTGATAATACTGGTTGTCTGGAAGTTCTTTCAGAGCGCGTTGCAGAAGAGCCGAGTAATCTGTGCCCCGAATTGGAAAAACGATAGCTCGAAATATTGTGATTTCAATTTCTGTGTGATTTTGTTGCGAAACTGCATCTCTAACATCCTCTAAGCACTTGATAAAGTAATTACTGCTGGCACCAGCTCTATGTGGATAATGGAAGTCAATAAACAATTCGCCTAACTCGGTAAGCCAATCATGAAGCAAGGCAATGTGGTGATGTGTAAAAAGCTCAACATATTTCATAAACGCCTCCTTGAATTTTACGGCCCACTCACCACCTCCAGCTCAAAGAACAAACTCTCCAGCGGGCCGAGGGCGTAGCCGCGGAAATCACTGCGGAAGGCCCACGCAGTTTTGCGCGCGGCCAGTGGCAGGGCGGGGAGCGTCTCAAAGATACGGGCGTGTGCGCGCGTGTACAAATCCGCGCGTTGGGCTGGGTCTGTGGCGAGGCGGGCCTGTAACAGCAAGGTGGCTAACTCCGCATCCGGTGGGATGGGCAGGCCGCCATTATCCGTATTGAAGGCGGCGTTTTGGCCACAGAATAGCGGGCACAAGTAACCGTCCGGGTCTCCGTTGGGCGCATACCAGCCCAGCAAAAACAAATCCGCGCGGCCGGCTTGCACTTCCGGTAAAAATTGCGTAGCCCAATCTGGCGATTGCACCGTAACGCTAATGCCCACTTCCGCTAAATCGGCTTGCAGAGCCGCGCCCAAATTGGCTGGGTTTGGTAAGTAGGCGCGCGGGATGGGCGGCACGTATAAATTTACGGTTTCAGGCGGCGGGCCACTTTCCAGCCGCACGGCTTGTAAACACGCCGCCCACAATGCTTGCGCTTGCGCCACATCGCGCTCGCGGTCAGTCACGTTCAACCCGGCTTGCAGAGTAGTGGCAATTTCCGCATCCCCCGGAAAAAAGCTTTGCACATAGCGGGCCTTATCCACCGCTAACGCCACCGCCAAACGGCAATCTGTATTACCCCACGGCGCGCGCGCTTGGTTAAAGCCGAGATACAACACTTGCAACGGCGCATCAAACGTAACGGTGATGGGCCACTGCGCGCTCAGGCCGTAATCACTCGCTTCCACGCCCGCGTAACCATCAATCTCATTCACTTGCAAAGCCGTGCGGCGTTGCACCGCATCTGGAATGATTTTGAAAACTAACCCATCTGGCTTGGCGGGCGTGCCCCAATAATCCGGATTGCGCTCCAATTCAATCAGCGCTCCGCTTTGGCGCTTTAGCTGGAACGGGCCAGTGCCAGCGGCGTTCTCCCATGCTGGGCTCATTAAGGCAAAGGCAGGCATAGCCAACGTATTGGGCAAACTGGCATCTGGCCGGTAAAGCGTTAGCACCAACGTGCTGGGCGTGGTGGCACTGATGGCTTGGATGTTGGTGAGCGGTGCGCCGGCTTCATCCGTTTGGCCCGCAAAGCCGCCCAACATCAGCGGCACAAAGGGATACGGGCCGGGCGGCGTGCGCGTGAGCCAGCGGTTGAAGTTTTGCGCGGCCACTTCAGCGGTGAGCGGCGTGCCATCCGTAAAGCGCACGTCACTGCGCAAGTTAAACGTCCACGTCAGCCCATCATCGGAAGTGGCCCACGTCTCCGCCAGTGCTGGCTCGGCGCGCGTGGTGCCGGGCGCAAATTGTGTTAGCCCTTCATACATGTGGCGCGTCATCAGCAAAGCCACCGAGTCCGCCGCGTTGGCCGGGTCTAGCACGCCGGGGGCGCTGGGCAAGCCAATGGTGAAAATCTGTGGGCCGGGCGTGGCAGTGGGCAGGGGCGTGGGCGAAGCCGGAACAGTGGTGTTGATAGCCGTTGGCACGGCTGGTGCGCTGGTTCCCGTCACTTGCGGCGCGGGCGTGGCCGTAGGCGTGCCACACGCGGCTAGCATTAGTGCGCAAAAAAAACTGATATATCGAGATTTATTATTCAAGGATGGAATTTAGTGCTAGACCTTCGGTCTTGATACGTGGAGGGCTTAAAAAATAAGCCCTGCGCTGGCGGTGCGAAGCCGCCAGCGCAGGGCGGTTCATCACTCAATACTCACAATCTTCAACTTAACGGCACCAGAAGGTGTTTCTACTTTCACAGAATCGCCCACGCGCTTGCCTAAAATTACGCGGCCAATGGGTGATTCATTGGAGATGCGGCCAGAGCGCGGGTCAGCTTCCTTTGCACCCACCAGCGTATAAACTTCCGGCGAAGAACCCCCCTCTTGCACTGTAACCTTGCTCCCCATGCCTACCACCGTGGTGGAATGACTATCATCTTTGATGATGGTGGCGGAGCTCAAGAGTTCCTGTAATTCCATAATCCGGCCTTCGAGGAAGGCTTGATCTTCTTTGGCCATGATGTAATCGGCGTTTTCAGATAAATCGCCCATTTGGATGGCCTCCCGCAGGCGTTGGGCAATTTCGGGGCGCTTCACTTCCACCAACTCTTTCAACTCGGCCTTAATTTTGGCGGCCCCTTCCGGGGTGAGATATTTTTCAGACACAATAATGCTCCTATATCAATCAAACCCTAAGGGTCAGCGCGAAGCCGGCCTTTAGGATTAATTTATTTTTTTACGGCAACGTGTGTGGGTCAAATAACTTGTAATGCTCATCCAAGGCAAACCGATCAGTCATTCCGGCCAAATAATCACAAATGGCGCGCGCCACACTGCCCACAGCTTCAGCCCGCTTGTGGGTTTCTGGCGGCAGTTGCTCCGGGCGGCGCATGTACGCGTGGAATAAATCACTCAACACTTTCTCCGCTTTGGCCTCCATGCGTACCACGCGGTAGTGGCGGTACAAATTTTCAAACAAAAAGCGCTTCAGCTGTTTGTTGTGCCGCGCCATGGCCTCGCTCCAGCCAATAACGTTGTGGGAGAGCAATTGCAGAGCTTCCACCGATTGGACGTTGGCCGCTTCGAGCCGCTGGTGGGTGGCTTGCACCAAATCACTCACTTCTAGGCCAATTAAGCGCCGGATGAGCCGGTGGCGCGTGAGCTGATCTATCTTTTCACCCGGCCAGCCAATGCTCTCCCGCACCAGTTCCCACAACGCCAAGCCACTCAAATCTGCGGGCGTAATCAGGCCGGAGCGCAATCCATCATCCAAATCATGCGCGGTGTAGGCCAACTCATCCGCCGCGTTGGCAATTTGCGCTTCCAAGTGGCCGCGTTTTTCTGGGTCATAGGTGCTGGCATCAGAAACATCGTACTCGGTTTCATGCTTCACAATGCCTTCGCGCACTTCCCAAGTAAGATTTAGGCCGAGCCAGTTGGGGTAACGCCGCTCTAATTCAGTAACGATGCGCAGTGACTGGCGGTTGTGATCAAAGCCGCCGTGCTCAGCCATCAACTTATCCAGTACCACTTCACCCGCGTGGCCAAACGGTGAGTGACCCAAATCATGCGCTAAGCAAATGGCTTCTACTAAATCTTCATTTGCGCCCAACGTGCGCGCCAGCGTGCGCCCAATCTGTGCTACTTCCAAGGTGTGCGTCAGCCGCGTGCGGTAATAATCGCCTTCGTAGTTGATGAAGACTTGCGTTTTGTATTCCAGCCGCCGAAACGCGGTGGTGTGCAAAATTCGGTCACGGTCACGCTGAAAAGCCGTACGGTCATCCGGCTCCGGGTCAGGCTGGTAGGCGCGCCCGCGTGAGTCACGGCTCTTCAGCCCGTAGGGTGCCAGTGTTTGCGCTTCACGTTCTTCAAGTAGTGCCCGCGTAAAAATCATGCGCGGAGAATATCACCCGCACTAGGCATTGTCAACGCAGATAAAGGCTTTGGAAAACGGAGGGGCGGAGATGGCAAGCGGATGAAACGGATTTTTAGAAGCTATTTTATCAGTGCCATCCGCTTTTATGCGGCGATTAGGAATGCCGTCACGCGCTGTAGCCACGCCTCGGGAATTTCCAAATGGACATTGTGGCCGATGTTGGGCGGAATCCACAGTTGCGCGTTGGGGATATGCCGTGCGATGAATTGCGCGTGCTGGCCAACATTGTTCACCGTGTCATGCTCACCCTGAATGGCGAAGGTGGGGCGCTGAACGCGCGCTAATTGCTCGGCAGTGTAATGCGGCTCAGTGATAGTGGCGTGTAAAGTGAGTTTGAGCAGGATGCGCCAGTAATCGGCGCCGTGCGTGGGGCCATGCAACCGGATCATTTCCGCGCGCCAGTCTGGGGCTTCGCGCGCCACGCGCTCCGGCTCAAACAGCGGCGGTTCACGCTCCAGCAAATCTGGGCTGACATAGGCGTTGGCCGCTTGGAGCACGGCGCTTGCCACAACTTCTGGGTGCTCCATCAATGTAACTAGCGCCACATTGCCGCCGTTACTGTGCCCAATGATGTGCGCGCGTTCATAGCCCAGCGCCCGCACAAACGCGGCAGTGTCGGCCGCCATCTCAAAAAAGGAGTAGGTGAGGTTGGGGTTGCTACTCTGCCCATGGCCCCGGCAATCGGGCACTAACACTGGCCAACGTTCAGCCAGCCGCGTGGCTACGCCGGCCCAATCATTCTCGCCCGTGCTGGTGGAGCCGTGAATCAAAACAATCGGCGCTGAAGGGTGAGCCACTTCAGCGCCGAACGCTTGATAAAAAATTTGTGCGCCGTTGACGGCGATAAAGGGCATGCCTATTGATTGGGTTGAGCGGCATTCAGGGCCGCTTCGCGCAGTTCATTCACATCTACATGCACTTTGAGCCACGGCGTAATCCGGTAAGCTTCATCCGCCAAAATAGCGGCCAGCAGGTGAAAGGTGGAGATGAATTGCGAACCTGAGAGGCGGGCTAACTCTTCGGCGCGGCCAAATACTTCTCGGCTAGCCGGTGAACGGTGAATCACGTTGGAATCAGTCTCTGGCGGGCGAAGCATGCCCGTCGTCCAGCCGTTGAGCAAACTGAGCACGCCCGTATTTCGCCGCTGACGCGCTTCTTTGCGTAAGTTGGCCGGATTAAGGTTAAAGCGATACAGCATGTCCACAAAGGTCACAATTTCAGTCTTCATGACGGTGCTGTCATCTTGGTCATAACCCAGTTCAATTAACGCCGTAGTGGTGGAAAAATCTTCCAGCTTACACAGACCAATAAACAAGTGCTCCGGCTCAATTAATTTACGCCGGCTTTGGGCGGCTTCATTGGCGGCAATATCCCACGCTAACAATAAAGGTAGAGATAGGTTACTCACGCGCGACTCCACAAAATTCTAAACTATGCGCAGTTTAGCGATGAAATAAACGTTGTGCAAGGTATGGCCGGTTAGTTTTATGGCTAGTGCTATACTACATTTTATGGCCGTCCCATCTCAGCCGATTGAGCGTGTTCGTGCGGATATTCGTCCGTTATTAGATCTGCAAGCCACCCCCGATGCGTTGGCCACGTATTACGCCTTGCACGCCCCCACCAGCCAAGTAAAAGTAGTGGCCCATTATGATGCGAGCCAGCCGGATGGCTTTTTGGTCAGCGCACGCACTGGCATGGATTTGTTTCGGCCGCTGGTCACTTTCCGCGCCCGGCATGAGTGGGCGGCAGAATGGTTGTTCCGGGAGGGAATGATACCGGGCCGCCCGGCCTACCTAACGGTTCCGCAAGCGTTTGGCCCGTGGGTGAATAAGTACCTGCACATTAGTGAAGCGGAGCTACACCGAGTTTATAGCTTGCGCGCTGATCGGCATCAGAGTTTGTTGAATGTGTTGGCCCTCACCAGCCGCGATGCCAACGGCTCGCCGCGCGTGGAAATTCGCCCGAACGGTGAATTGGGCGCGGTGGCCGGTCTCAACTGGCAATCACCCAACTTTGCAGAAATCTATGTGTACACAGACCCCGTCGTGCGGGGGCGAGGCTGGGGCAAAGCTGTGGTTTCTATTCTGGCTGGCTTGGTGTTGAAATCTGGCCGTACGCCGCTGTATGTAGTGGCAGAATCCAATGATTATTCCATCCGGCTGGCGGAGGCGGTGGGCTTTGATGATACCGGCGCGCGTGAGTTTGTAGCCAACGCCGTGTTGCCAGCGTAATTTTCTCAGACGCAGATAACGCAGGTTTTTGCAATTTGCCCTCAGCCATTCGCCATCTGCTATCTGTAATCCCTAATCCTTAATCCTTAATCCCTAATTCGCTTATGGCCCGCGCCACACACTCCTTTCCCGCTTCATTTCTTTGGGGCACTGCCACCTCCGCTTATCAGTATGAAGGCCACGGGCTGAACACAGATTTTTACGCGTGGGAGCAGGAGCCGGGCCGCATTGCGCAGGGCCACACTTCCGGCGCGGCGTGTGATTGGTGGGGCGGGCGCTGGGCGGAAGATTTTGACCGCGCCGCCAACGATGGCCACAACGCCCTGCGGCTTTCCGTGGAGTGGGCGCGTGTTGAACCCAAGATGGGCGAGTTTGATGACGCCGCACTGGATCACTATCGCCAGATGGTGGCCGGCTTGCGCGCACGGGGCCTCACGCCCCTCGTCACTCTGCATCACTTTGTAAACCCGCTGTGGCTGGCAGATACCAAGCGCAACGGCTGGGAGCATGTAGATGTGGTGGCGCGGTTTGCCAATTACGTGCGGCGCGTGGTAACGGCGCTGAAAGACTATGTAGATTTGTGGGCCACCATCAATGAGCCGAACGTGTACATGGTTTCGGGCTGGCTGATGGGTACATTTCCGCCGGGCAAAAAGCTATTGGCCGCCACCTTCAATACGGCACAAAATTTAGTACGCGCACACGCCGCCGCTTACCGTGTGATACATGAATTACAGCCGCACGCCCAAGTGGGTTTGCCCATCCACTTCCGGCCTATTTTGCCCGCCCAGCCCGGCTTTGTTTTAGATGAGTGGGTGGCCGAGAATCAATTCAAGCTGTTTAGCTCTTTCTTTTTGGATGCGCTGACGACGGGCAAACTGCGGCGGCCCTTCGGCTTTGCAACGGCTGTGCCAGAAGCCAAGGGCACGCACGATTACGTGGGGCTGAATTATTACTCGGCGGATGTGGCGCGGTTTGATGTGACCAACCCGCAAGAATTGTTTGGCCGCCGCACCTTCCCGCCGGATTCTGAGCCGGATGGTTCGGGCGTGTATGCGTCTTATCCATCCGGCTTCATGGAATCGTTTAAGTGGCTGGAGAAATTGCGCCTGCCCATTTACGTGACGGAGAACGGCATTGGGGATGAAGCCGATGGTTTGCGCCGCCGCTACTTAGTGCAACACATTCGGCAGATGTGGCGGGCCGTAAACTTTAATTGGGATGTGCGCGGCTACTTTCACTGGTCACTAGTAGATAACTTTGAATGGGAGCGCGGCTGGACGCACCGCTTTGGCCTGTACGCGCTAGACCCCGCCACTCAAACACGCACGCCACGCCCCTCCGCACGCTTGTATTCCGCCATCTGCCAATCCAACTCCCTCTCCTCGGATATTGTGGCCGAGCACACGCCGGAATTGCTGGCGGGCATGTTTCCGGGGTGAGGGTGGAAGCGGGAAACGTGATGCGTACCAACATGTAACATGTGCAATATCTATTTATAGTGATTTGATACTATTGGGAATCCAAATCGCCGACCCAAAGAATCTATTCTCTTGTAAATTGTCTTTCGCCCACAAATGTGTCTTAATGTGAATGCAACGCCAAAGATTAGT
>JAEURM010000083.1 GCA_016789245.1 Anaerolineales bacterium | reverse complement strand
AACGCCAAGCCGAGAAACAAGCTGAAGCTGAGAACAAACCGGCGCCCAAACGCAAGCCGATTGCTAAATCTGCGGTGGCGCTGGTGGTAGTGTTGGTGGTGGCCTCCGCGCTCTACCACACGCAAGAAGTGAGCGGGCAGTGGTTTGGGGTGGCAGGTTAATTCACCGCATCGAATTTCACGAATTACGCGAATAGACTTACGCAATACGGAATACGCAACCCGTTTTACGTTTCACGTATTGCGCGTTCCGTAAAACCAAGCCATGTCTTCTTCATCACCCGCTGAATATTTTGCCCGCGTGCAGGCCTCGCCCGGCTGGTTGCGTGTGTTGGAATCTTTTGTGCGCTTTGTAGCCCCGCAAACGGGCTGGCGCACGTTGGATGTGGGCTGTGGGCCGGGTGCGTTAGTGCGGCTGTTGGCCGCGCAAGGCTGTGCGGCAGAAGGCGTGGATGCGGATGCCGGTATGGTGGCCAGCGCACAAGAACTTGCGCCACAACTAACGTTTCAGCACGGTAGTATTTACAACTTGCCGTACGCGTCCCACCAGTTCAATTTAGTAACGGCTACCAACGTGGTGTTTTTGCAAAAGGAGCCGCTAGCCGCCATACAAGAGATGGCGCGGGTGTGTACACCGGGCGGCATGGTTGCCATGCTCAACCCCTCGCCCAAACTTTCGCGCGCTTCAGCGGAAGCGCACGCGCAAACCAGCGGCCTTACAGATTTTGCGGAGTTCTCGTTCGTCAACTGGGGCACGGTGGCGGAGCGTAATCACCGCTTCAGCGCCCCAGCCGCCGAGCAGATGTTTACGGAGGCAGGCCTAAGTGAGATTGAAGCCGTGGAAAAGATTGGCGAAGGGCTGGCGTTGTTTGTGAAGGGCTTCAAGCCTTCTTAAACACGAATTTCACGAAAGTATCTCGCGCCAAGAGATCCTTGCGCCTTCGCGACTTTGCGCCATTGCGTTACTTCTTCCTTCTCTGCTCTTTACAGCTTTATCTCTCGCAAAGAACGCCAAGCCAATCAGTTAACACGAATTTCACAAAAAAGTTATTTTTCTTCGCGGCTCTTTGCGGTTAAAGTCCGCTCCGTCTTTTAAGCGCCAATCAACTCAATCACCGTTTCGCGCTTGGGCGGTTCGTAATCTCCGGTGCGCGTGACTTGCAAGACCGTTTGGCCGCCCTCCAGCCGCACGGCTAAGTGCGTGACGCACCACGCGCCCTGCTCAAAGGCAAACGTCAGGCCATCATCCTCGTACAAATCAAAATCACCCTCCGCACCCGCAAACACGCGCAAGGTAAGTGGGCTGAGCGGCTTTTCATCCGTGTAATTCATCTCTGGGCCGAGCGGCACCACACTGCCCGCGCGCGCGTACAACGGCATTTTTTCTAGCGGCGCGTGTGCCAAAATGTGCGTAGGGCCAGTGAACTTTTCACCGGTGTACCAGTCATACCAAGTGCCTTCGGGCAAATACACAGCGCGGTGCGTTTGGCCCGGCCGCACAATGGGCGCGGCCATCAGGGCGGGGCCAAGCAGAACTTGATCATGTAGTTTGTACGTGGCCGCATCATTGGGGAAGTGATAGAAGAGCGGGCGCAGAATAGGCGCGCCGGTTTGGTTGGCTTGCCAGAACAGCGAGTAAATATACGGCAATAAGCGGTAGCGCAGTTTCATCGCGGCGCGGTAGTGCGCTTCCACTTCCGGGCCAAAGCGCCACGGCTCTTGGTACGGCGTGCCGTTGCACGCGTGGTTGCGGCAAAACGGCATCAACGTGCCAAACTGCGCCCACCGCACCAGCAACTCCGGTGAGCAACGGTCAAAGAAGCCGCCAATATCCACGCCCACAAAGGCCACGCCGCTCAGCCCCATGTTTACCAGTTGCGGCAAACTCATTTCTAAGTGCTCCCACCATGAACTGTTATCACCCATCCAGCACGCGCTCCAGCGTTGAATACCGGCGTAGGCTGAGCGCGTAAGCACAAACGGGCGCTCTGTGGGCCGCAGTTGCCGCTGGCCTTCATATGAAGTGCGGGCCATAGTTAGGCCGTACAAGTTGTGCACTTCGGCGTGCGTGGTGCGCTCTGTGGCTGGGCCTTGCACGGCATCCAGCGGCAAAGTGCCCGCACCGCCGCCGCCCTCACTAAACGGCTTGTTAAACACCACCGGCTCGTTCATATCATTCCAAATGCCGCTCACGCCCGCGTCCGTCAGCGCGCTCTGCAACCCACCCCACCACGCGCGCACTTCGGGCCGCGTAAAATCCGCAAATACAGAATCATCCGGCCACACGTAACCATGCGCCACTGCACCATCCGCTTTGCGAATGAAGTAATCTTTTTCTAAGCCAGCCTGATACACATGGTAAGCGTCATCAGCCTTCACGCCCGGGTCAATAATCGTCACGGCGCGGAAGTTTTTCTGGCGCAGTTCGGCAATCAGCGCCGCCGGGTCTGGGAAGCGCTCCTCGTTCCACGTAAACACGCGGTAGCCGCGCATGTAATCAATATCTAAATGAAAGGCATCACACGGCAAATCTCGGCTTCGATATTCTTCTGCCAACGCGCGAAATTCATCCGCCGATTTGTAGCCCCAGCGGCTTTGCTGGTGGCCGAGCGCCCACTTAGGCGGCAGGGGCATACGGCCCAATAACTGCGCCCACTGCGCCAACACTTCGCCGGGTGTGGGGCCGTACGCAATGTAATAATCAGCTTCGCCACCGTCCGCTTCCATCAATAATTTGTCCGGCTCGGCCAAGCCCACATCAAATGCACTGCGCCACGTGTTGTGAAAAAACACGCCGTACGCCAGACCAGCTTGCACCGAAAGAAAGACCGGAATGGCAATGTACATTGGGTCAACGCCTACATCATGCCCAAACGGCGGGTCCACCGTCCAGTTGGTGTAACGGCGGCCTGTTTTCTCTAGCAAACCGCCGCGCTCGCCAAAGCCATAAAAGTTTTCACCCGCCGCAATACTTTTCTCCACCCGCACCGCGCCTGTTTCGGCCCACTGCATGGCCGCCGCATCTTCCGCAAATGTTTGGCCGTGCACGTTTTCAAATCTCAGCCGCCCGCTGGCCTTCTGTACCCGCACGCCCACTTGCCACGTGTGCAGAACAATTTCCGCGCCTTGCGCTTCCACCTGAAAATCTACCGGCGCAAAATCTTCATCCGCTTTGGCCACATCCCAAGAGCGGCGCGGCGCAAACTGGCCGCTGGGCGCGGCCCGCACCCGCATCAACTGCGCCGTCAGCGGCGTAATCGAAAGCTTCGCGCCGTTCGTGTCCGTCAGCGTGAGCGCTTGTTTGGTTTTTTCATAAGCGGCTATTGAACTGAGAGACTGAAAGTTAGGCATGAGAACTCCAATCAATAAACAATGTACCTTCTACACAAACTTTACACACCCACCAAGTTTATAATACTTTCATGCCAACTACTTCATCGGCCACCCTTACATGCCCGTGGTGTGGCACGCATTACGTGGCCTTCCAATCGAATTGCAAAAACTGTGGTGGGCCAATGCCCTTGCCCGCCGCCGCCACTGGGCCTAGCAATGCCGTTACGCCCGCCTTGCCCGTGCCGCCGCCCGCCCCCCGCGCCTTTGCCGATAGTTACGTGTGGCGTTTGGTGTTTTCAGATGGTTGGGCGCTGGCGGGCAGTATCTTTGGCATCTTGGGCACAGTCTTTTTGTGTATTGGCTTGCCCTTGATTGTAACGATTGTGGGAGCGCCGGTAGGAATAATTTTTGCACTGTTGGGGAGCGTGTTTCTGCTCATCGGCGGTGTGGCGATTACCCGCCGCTACCAAACCGCGCAAACCACGCTCAACGTTTTACGGCATGGTGCGGTGGCATACGGGCAAATCATAGACTTAACGCGTGATTTCTCAGTCAGCGTGAATCATGAACACCCGTGGATTATTCGCTATCAATGTGAAGTGAATGGACAACTAGTCGCGGGGCAAGTCATTACCATGAATACGCCCGGCCCCCAGTTACAAGTGGGCCAACCCGCCGCGGTGCTGTACGCGCCCAACGCCCCGCAGAACAACACGTTGTATCCGCATCCGTAGTTTTTTGGAAAATGGATAGCACGGATGAAATAAATAAGGCAGATAAGTCAAGGCGGCTGTCACCTATAAAAGCATCCGCTCCATCTAGTAATAGCCGCTCAATCCATTTTCACCACGCCCGCGTCCACAATGTTTTGCCTTTTCCTACCATTGGGTGTAAAACAGGTACTCTAGATTTTGCGCCGGGCTTTGCGCGCCACGCACCGCACACCCAACATGGTACATCTCCAAAAGCTCCTTTACTTCAATTGGCCCAACTGCTATCGGTTGGCTAACTCACAACTGGAACTCATCTTCACTACCGATGTTGGCCCACGCATTGTGCGGGCTGGCTTTGTAGGCGGCCAAAACTTTATGGCGGAATTTCCGGCCGCGCACGGCCAAACGGGCGGTGGTGATTGGGTGCAGTACGGTGGCCACCGCTTATGGCACGCGCCCGAGCAAGCGCCCCGCACCTATCAGCCCGATAACGGCCCGGTGACGTTGGAAGAACATGCAGATTTTGTGCGGCTGATTCAGCCCATGGAACCGGCCACCGGCTTGCAAAAAGAAATAGATTTACATTTAGCGCCGGAGGCCCCTCACGTACGGGTTACCCACCGCTTGCGCAACAATTCAATGTGGGAAATTGAAGCCGCAGTGTGGGCGCTTTCGGTGATGGCCCCCAATGGCGTGGCCGTGGTACCCTTGCCGCCGCGCGCCCCCCATTCCACTCAAACGCTTTTGCCCACTTCACAACTCACGCTGTGGTCTTACACAGATCTGGCCGATAAGCGTTTGACGCTAGGCACGCGCTACATCTTGTTACGGCAAGATGCGGGCCACGTGGGATTTCAGAAAATTGGCGTGCGCGCCACGGATGGTTGGGCAGGCTATTGGCTAAACGGTGAACTGTTTCTCAAAACTTTTCACTTTTACGCGCACGCCACGTATCCAGATTTTAATACGCCAGTGGAGGTGTTTACTGACGCGGAAATGCTGGAACTAGAAACGCTTGGCCCGCTCACACGGATAGCGCCGGGCGCAACGGTAGAGCATACCGAAAACTGGCGGCTGTTCCGTGGCGTGGGCCGCCCAACGGGTGACGCGGATGTGGAAGCGGAGATTGCACCCAAAGCCGCGAGCCTGTTGGAACGCCGCTTAGGTTCACATGCTAGTTAGTGATACAACTACTCAGAAAGATTCTCATCTACAAGGTGATGTGTAATGGCCGAACAATATCTCGTAACGTTTGATTCACATGGGCTTTCACTGGAAGGCCGCAAATTTTCAGAGAAGCAGATTCTCAACGCACTGGCGGAGGGCCTGTTCCGGCCCGGCATGCGGTTCCGCCGTGGGCGCGCGGAGTTTGTGCTTACGAAGCAAGGCTTGGTCCCACGCCGCCGCTCTGAACCCGCCGCGCAAACGAATGGCGAGGATAACGAGGAAGAAGAAGAGGAAGAAGAATAAACCAGCGTTATGCTGTGAGGCCACATGCCACCAACTGTTGAAACTTTCACACTGCCCCAGGCGCCCGCGCCGATTGGCCCCTATAACCACATTGCCAAAGTTGGCCACCTCATCAGTATTGGTGGCACAGCAGGCGTTAACCCGGCTACCGGCCAACTGGCTGGGCCAGAGGTGTACGCGCAAACCAAGCAAATCCTGCAATCCTTTAGCATCATGCTGGAATCGGTTGACTCAGATTTGGCGCATGTGGTGCATGTGAACGTATTTCTTAAGCACATGCGTGATTTTGAAGAGATGAACCGAGCCTATGTGGAAATGATGGGCCAGCACCGCCCAGCTCGCACCGTGATTGGCGTAAATGAACTGCCCAAGCCCGGCGTGTTAGTGACAATGAACTTGACGGCAGTAGTGAGGGGATAGCCTACCCATCCGGTTAGTATTGACAAATGCCGGAAGAGTGATATTATTTTGACATTGAATGATTTGGACTAAAACGAAATGCCCACCCATCACAACGGAACGCGCGAAGAAACACAGGCACTGAATGCCTTTATCAAGTTCACGCGCGCCAACAACGCGTTGATGAGCCGCTTGTTCCGCCGTGGGACGATGGAGCCGCTGACCGAGAGCCAATTTGCCGTGCTGGAAGCCCTGTACCACCTCGGCCCGCTCTGCCAAGGTGAAATTAGCAAAAAGATTTTGCGGAGTGGCGGCAACATTACGCTGGTGATTGATAACTTGGAAAAGCAGGGCTGGGCGCGCCGTGAACGGGATACCGAAGATCGGCGTTTAGTCCGCGTATCACTTACGCCACACGGCCGCCAAACCATTGAGGATGTGTTTCCTCGGCATGTGCAGGCCATTGTGGAAGAAATGAAAGTGCTTTCGCCCGCCGAAAAAGAACAGCTAAGTGAGTTGTGCAAAAAACTTGGCAAAGGCGAATGCCAATCCCATGATGATGGAGGTGTTTGAGTTCAAGCGCTTTTTTTTAATCAAATCCTTCAATATCAAAACTCTCTATCTTAAACCTTTCAACCTTTAGGAGATTTACACCATGACTTGGAATATTGACGCTTCCCACACCCGCGCGAACTTTTCCGTGCGGCATATGATGATTTCAAACGTGCACGGCCAATTTGATGATATTAGCGGCACGGTTGAATTCAACGAAGCTGACCCCGCCCAATCCAGCCTGAATGTGAAGATTGGCGTAGCCAGCATCAACACGCGCGATGAGAAGCGCGATGGCCACTTGAAATCCCCAGATTTCTTTGATGTGGCCAACCACCCTTACCTCACCTTTGAAAGCGCCAAAGTAGAAAAGGCGAGCGAGAACACCGGCCGCGTGACGGGCAATCTCACCATCCGTGGCGTCAGCAAGCCAGTGGTGCTGGATGTGGAATACAACGGGCAAGCCAAATCACCGTGGGGCACCACCAGCGCCGGCTTCACCGCCACCGCCAAAATCAACCGCAAGGATTGGGGCCTCAACTGGAACGTGGCCCTTGAAACCGGCGGCGTGCTAGTGGGCGATGAAGTTAAAATCACCATTGAAGCTGAAATTGTGAAGCAACCGGAAGCGGTTGCCGCCGCCTCGGCGTAATTTGTTCTAGTCAACGGATGTAGTCATCCGCCGTCTGCATCCGTTGACTCTCCCCCCTTTTTTCAAAACCTAATTTTTCACAGGAAATTGCGATGGCAACGACAGTTGTTTCTTCAACACGTCTATCCTTCAATAAAATTGCTCTCGGTACGCTCATCACTGGTGTGCTCTCCGCCGTGCTCAATAATGTATACAGTGGTTTGTTCACCGCTTTCACCGGCAATAGCCTAGCGTTGATTGGGCCAGTTTCAATCACTCTTGCCAGCCTCATCCCCACCATTGTGGCTGGGGTAGCTTATTACGCGCTCACTCGCTTGGCTGGCCAACGCACTGGCTTACTCTATTTAATTGGCACTTTGGGCTTCACCCTGCTGAGCTTTGGTGGGCCGTTGGGCGGCCAATTACCAGATGGCTCCATACCACCCGCATTCTTTGCCGCGCTGACTCTGCCTATGCATGTGATTGCTGGCGGCTTGGCGGCCTTTGCCCTACCCTATTTCGCTCAAAGGTAATTCAATCAGATGAACCACAATCAAAAATCCACTTTGCTTGTTACCGGCGCTTCCGGTCATCTGGGGCGTCGTGTCGTCGAACTCTTGCTCGAAGCCGCTTCAGCCCGCGTCATCGCCACCACCCGCACCCCCGAAAAACTCGCCGATCTCGCCGCGCGTGGTGTCGAAGTGCGTGCCGCCGACTTTGCCGATCCGGCCTCGATGCTGAAGGCCTTCGCCGGTGCGGATCGGCTGCTCCTCATCAG
>JAEURM010000082.1 GCA_016789245.1 Anaerolineales bacterium | reverse complement strand
CGGCGTGCAGGGCGGTGCGGTCATCCCACGCATACTCCGTGGTGCCAAAACACATGCTTTGCTCATGACCTTTGCCGCAAGCTAGCACAATATCACCGGGTTGCGCCAAGCGGCACGCCAGCCGAATGGCTTCCCCACGGTCTGGAACGCGAAAAAAACTCACGCCTTCCACGCCGCCCTTGTTCCGCGCGCCGTGAGCCATCATTTCCAAAATATCAGTGAGGGATTCTGTGCGCGGGTCTTCAGCGGTGAGGATGGTGATATCTGCTAGCTCGGCGGAGGTTTCGGCCATCAGCCGCCGCTTTTCAATATCCCGCAAACCAGCAGAGCCAAAGGCCGCAATCACCCGGCCACGGCCAGCCGCGTGCCGCATCTCACGCGCCGTTTCCAGTGCGCGGCGCAGAGCGTTGGGCGTGTGGGCAAAATCCACAATGGCGGTGAAGGGCTGGCCAAGGCTGAGGCGCTCCATGCGGCCCGGCACACCACGCAGTTGTGCCACGCCGGTTTGGGCGGCCTCTGGCGCAACGCCTAACGCGCCCACGGTGGCGGCCACCGCGGCCAACACGTTGGAGACGTTGAATTGGCCGAGGAGCGAGGACATGATGGGTAGATTAGTTATTGGAGAATTGGCGAATTGAATTTCAAAGCGCGTGGCTTCGGGGGCAAATTCAATGTAACGCGCTGTTACACCCGTGCGGGCCGTGTGGCTGTACCTTAGGCTATTTACCTTCAGCACACTGCTCAAGTACGCGTGCGAGCTATCATCTAAATTCAGCACGCCGGTTTTTGCCACGCCCGGTTTCCGCGCGGCGGTGCTTAGGCTTTCAAACAAGCGGCCTTTGGCGGCGCGGTAGTTCTCGTACGTTTTGTGATAATCCAAATGTTCATGGGTGATGTTGGTAATCACCGCCACATCAAACTCACACGCATCCACGCGGTATTGCGCCCAACCGTGCGAGGTGGTTTCTAGCACGCAATGAGTGAAGCCGGCGGCCACCATCTGCGCGAGGTAACTCTGTACTTCTACTGCTTCCGGCGTGGTAACGTGAAAGCCCGTATCCAGCGTTTGCTCCCCAATCACCGCGCCCACGGTGGAGATGAGGCCAGCGCGCACACCGGCCGCTTGCAAAATGCTATGGATGAGTGTGGAGGTGGTGGTTTTGCCATCGGTGCCGGTCACGCCAATCATCACCAAGCGGCGCGCCGGGAAGCCATGCCACGCGGCGGCCAACCACGCAAGAGCCTCGGAGGCGTTGGGAACGATGAGAGCAGGTAGTGAGTAGAAAGTAGAAAGTGGCGCTTCGCACACAATGGCCACCGCGCCGTTCTCAATGGCTTGGGGAATAAAACGGTGGCCGTCCACGGTTTCGCCGCGCCGCGCCACAAACAACGCGCCCAGCGTCACCTGCCGTGAATCAGCGGTGATGCTGGTAATTTCCGGATCAGCGTCATCAGAGCGGGAGGCCGGATGCGGGAGGGCGGACAATAATTGAGATAGAAGCATTTTAGGCTCAAACCCTAAGGGTCTTAAAGACTCTTACGGTTTAGGCAGACCAATATCAAGAGCGCATCCTTCGACAAGCTCAGGATGCTTTCCATAGAATAAATTGCAGAAGATAACCGTTAAACCAAAACGCCGAGCATGTTACCGCTCGGCGTTTAATGGTTGCTGAGAACCGTTTACTTCACAGATTGCTTCAGGCCTTGCAGTTTGCCAGACACGGAGCCATCAATGACTTTATCACCCACGCGCACCACTAAACCACCGAGGATGCTGGGGTCCACTTTGAAGGCCACATCACCGCCGCCCATCTTGGCCGTAATGTCACTCTTCACGGCGGCTTGCTCGGCGTCAGTCAGCGGCAGGGCGCTGGTTACTTCGGCAGAGGCGCCGCTCAGGCTGGCATCTTCCACCACCACCACTTTGCCGCTCTTCACGCCGCTGAAAAATTCATTGATCAGCGCGCGCTGGCGGTTTTCATCCAGCGTATCCGCCACAATTTTGTTGGCGGCGGAAATGGCGAGGGAGGCCACCTGCGGGCGCAAATCGGCCAGCATTTGCGTGCGGGCCGCCGTAATATCACCTTCCGCCGATTGGATGATACGGGCGCGTTCAGATTCCGCCGCCGCCTTCACATCCGCCGCCGATTTCTCGGCGCGGGCGGTGGCTTCGGCCACAATTTTGTTGGCTTGCGCTTGTGCTTCCGCAATCACTTTCTTGGCTTCCACTTCGGCGTTGGCACGCGCTTCCGAGGCCACGCGGGCATCTTCTAAGCCTTGCGCAATTTTCTTCTTCCGCGCTTCCAAGCCGTTGATGATGGGGTTGTACACCCAAATCGTCATCACGCCCACCACTACTAAAAAGTAGACGGTGAACAACAGTAAGAAGCCGGGGTTAATACCCAGATTGGCTAATGCTTCCATGTTCGCTCCTTACACAAACAGAATGATGAGCGCCACGGCCAAGGCGTAAATGGCCACCGCTTCGGCGAACGCGATACCGAGGATCATGTTCGTTTGGATAGTAGGGGTGAAATCGGGGTTGCGGGCCATAGCCTGCACCGCACCGCCCACCACAATACCAATGCCTGCGCCTGCGCCAGCCACGCCAATGACGGCGAGACCAGCCCCGATGTAGCGCATTGCTTGCAAGAAGATGTCATTAAATTCCATGTTCAGTCTGCCTCCGGTGAAGTAATGGATGAAAACTTAGTGCGCCTCGGCATGGTCATCGCCGTGGTGCGAGACCGTGGCCTGACTCATAAACGTGAGCGCGAGTGTTGAAAAGACATACGCTTGAATAATACCGACGAACAACTCTAGGCCTAAGAGCAGGCCCGGCACAAAGAAGGCCGTGGGTTGCGCACCGCCAAAACTCAGCGTACTAACAATTGAAAGCAACAAAGTACCGGCGAAGATTACGCCGAAGAGACGCAACGAGAACGAGAGCACTTTGGCAATTTCGGAAATCAATTCCAAGATGCCCACCAAGAAGTCAATCAAACCGAAAATCGGCTTCTTAATCATGGTGGTGACGTTGAAGAATTTGACGAAGTAGCCGGGGCCAAGCGCCATCACACCAAAGACTTGCACCATGAGCATGGTGACGATGGCAAGGGAGGCCGTGAAGTTCAAATCGGTGGCCGCACCCCGGAAGGTGGGGACGATTTCACAATCTTTGCACGGCTCAGTGCTGTTCCAATATTCGCTTTCTTCACCATGCGCGGCTTCGCCTTCTGTGTGGCTAGCCTCTTCGCTATGTTCTTCCCGTTGATCTTTGGGGAAAGGCTTCGAGCCGTTCAGCAGGTGGAGTGTGCCACCAAGCACCGGCACAGTTTCATACCCCTGAATACTGCCGTGCCCTTTCTTCACATAGCCAATGGTTTCGTGAATGGGCACTAGCTTGAACAGGTTTACCATCAGCACCACTAGGAAGATGCTCATGGAGAAAGCGAAGATGGGGCGCGCCCACTTACCCGCCACGCTTTGGGCGGTGTTCCAGAAAAATTCCACGCCGACTTCCATGGCGTGATAGAAGAAATTGGAGGGCACTTCTTGCCCACTGCGCACATGCGGTTGCACCGCAAACAACGCCACTATGAACAACAACCCGGTGGCGATGAGCGTGGAAAGCATAGTGTTGGTGAGCGGCACGCCGGGCAAAATATACAGCCCCGGCCAAGCCGGCTCAGCGGGCAGGATAACGGCCGGCGGCACCGGACGCCAAATTTCACCCCAAATACCAAACGCGTTCCAAGCCATCAGTGCGCCCAGAATCATCAACCCTAGAAAAATCCAGCGTTTGAAGCCGATGCGGCGCGGCTTGTCTTCAGCATGATCATGCGTCGTCAAGGCTTTTCTCCTCTCAAAATTCAGCAACCAAACGGTTACTGTTCGTTCTTAATTTCCGGCTTGGCAACCGATTTGGCAATAATACCTGTTGCCACGCGGTACATGACAAAAATACTTACGGGCGCACTGAGCACCATCAGCCCAATCGTAAAGATTGGCCGCGTGTCTAGCGCCCGGTCAATCACTAATCCCAACGCCAGTGTAGCGAGCACAATGGCGAGCACAATGAAGCCCCCCAACCCAACCGTAATGGCCACCGCCATGTTGAGGGAATACTGCTGAGGTTTGGCGGCTGGGCGGTTATTCATCGTTTGTGCATTTTATCACTGGCGGAAAACGAGAGTCAACTCGTGTGTATCAAAACAGCCCGTTGGCCGCCGCCACCGCGATATTGACCCACGGGCCAATGAGTACGCCCACCACAAACACGCCCATCACGCACAGCCACAGCGCCACCGCCGCCGGGCGGGAAACTGGATAGCTGGCTTCATCCTTGGGTGCGTTTAGATAAATAACTTTGAGTACCACCAAGTAGTAGTACAAGCTGATGAGGGCGTTGATAAAGCCGACTACGGCCAACCACACCAAACCCTGATTGAGCGCGGCCGTAAACAGATAGAACTTGCCAAAGAAACCGGCCAGCGGCGGAATGCCGCCCAAAGATAGAAAGGCCACCAACATCACCAATGCTAAGCCGGGCGCGCGGCGAGAGAGGCCGCTAAAATCGGCAATACTTTCCGAACCGCTGATACGGGTCACCATCACAATAGCGCCGAACGCGGCCAAATTGGTGAGCGTGTACATGCCCAAGTAAAAGAGCGTGGCCGCCGTGCCTTCACCCGAAAAGGCGGCGAGGCCCATGAGGATGTAACCAGCTTGCGCGATGGAAGAATAAGCCAGCAGGCGTTTGATGTTTTTCTGCGTGAGGGCGATGATGTTGCCCACCGTCATCGTCACGGCGGAGAGGGCGGCAATCACTTGTACCCACACCTCAGATTGTGCCGGGAAGGCGGCCATGAGCACGCGGATGAGCACGGCAAACCCGGCGGCTTTGGAGGCCACGGAGAGGAAGGCTGTGATGGGCGTGGGTGCGCCTTCGTACACATCCGGCGCCCAGAAGTGGAAGGGCACGGCCGAGATTTTGAAGCCGAGGCCTACCAAAATCATGAATAAGGCAAACAGCACGGGCGTGTTCGTCGCCGTTAGCGCTTCGCCAATGGCGTATAAGTTGGTTTGGCCCGTAAAGCCGTACAGCAAACTAAAGCCGTACAGCATGATGGTGGATGTGAATGCGCCAAAGAGGAAATATTTCAAGCCAGATTCGGCGCTCTTGCTATCTTCGCGGAGGAAGCCCGCCAGCGCGTACAGCGCAATGGAGGTGGTTTCCACGGCGAGGTAGAGCATGATTAAGTCGGCCGAAGCGGCCATCAGGTTCATGCCCAGCACAGCGGCCACCAGCACCACGTAGTATTCACCTTGTTTGCCAATGGTGGGGGAGTCCATAGAAATCAGCGCCACCACCATGCCCGAGAACAAGAAGAGCACACGGAAGATAAAGGCCATCAAATCGTGGCGCAACATGCCACCAAAAATCAAGTCATTACCCACGCTAGGCAGGGAGACTAATAAAGACACTACCAGCACCACAAGGAAGCCGAGGGCGGCGGCGAGGCCCACATTGCGGCGGCGCGCTTCTAGCATAGCGAGGCCCACTTGGCCTTTAGTGATTTGGCGTTGCGCCAAATCAGCGATGATGACGATGGCGGCCACCACCACTAGCAAAATTTCAGGCAGAACCGCCAGCAAGTGCGCGGGCGAGAAGGCTACGGGCGTCATTTAGTTCACTCCAAACAAGTTCAGCACCGGCGCAATGCCAGCGTTCACAATCGGGTACATGATGGCCGGATACACGCCGACGATAATCATCATGGCGCACAACACCACAATGGCCACTTTATCTAATACGGAAATATCGCCCACTTCATGTTCATAGTGCGCGGGCATTTCACCAAAGAACACCTTTTGCACGGCCCGCAGAATATAAGCCGCCGTAATCACAATGGAGATTACGGAGATAACGGCCGTGAGCGGGAAGAACCATGGTTGCGCTTGGAAGGCCGCGCCGGGGAGCGTGCGCCCTTGCCACAGGCCAAGATAAATCGGAATTTCGGCTACGAAGCCGGAGAAGCCGGGCATACCCATAGACGTGAAGCCGCCAATGATAAAGCCGATGGCCGCCCACGGCATCTTCTTTACAAAGCCGCCCAAATCCGGAAGGTTACGCGTGTGCGCCCGGTCATACACCATGCCGACGATAGAGAAGAAAAGAGCCGTCATCACGCCGTGTGAGAACATTTGCAGACCGGCGCCCAAGAAGCCGTTCGGCGAGAGCGTGGCGAAGCCCATCATCACCAAGCCCATGTGCGAAACGGACGAGAAACCGATGATGTATTTGAAATCTTTTTGGATGAGCGCGATATACGCGGCGTACACCACGTTGATGAGCGCAACGATGACGATGACGGGTGCCCAGAACTTAGCGCCTTCGGGCAGAAGCGTAATGCCCACGCGAAAGGCGGCGAACATCCCAATCTTCATTTCCACACCGGCCAACATCATGGAAATGGCGGTGGGTGCGGCCACGTGACCATCGGGCGCCCAACTGTGGAGCGGGAAAATAGCGCCCATCACCGCAAAGCCGAAGAAAATCAGCGGGAACCACACTGCTTGCGCGGATACAGATGCACCAAACAGATTAAGCGTTTGGTCAAAACCGCCCGCCCGCATCACTTCTTCCAGCCAAATCATATTGAAGGTTTTGACGGGCGAGAGCGAGTACATCCATAACACGCCGAGCAGGGCCACCACCGAGGCAAAGAACAAGTAGAGCGTGAGCTTCATACCGCCGTATTCACGCGTTTTGGGCGAACCCCAAATCACAATCATTAGGAATTTGGGAAAGACGGCAATTTCTAGCAGGAAGAAGAACAGGAACAAATCTTGCGCGGCGAACACGCCGAACACGCCCACTGAGAGGAACAGGAAGAAGGCCATGAACTCGCGCGGGCGGTCATCAATATTCCATGAAATGAGCACGCCGGTGAAAAGCACCAACGCCGTGAGCAAGAGCATGGGCAAGCCAAAGCCATCAATGGCCATGTGGTAAGTGATGCCCAATTGCGGCACCCACTCATACGGGCCTTCTACAAATTGGAAGCGCGGGCCAGCCGGGTTGAAGCCGAAGTACACAAACAGCGCGAGCAGAACGGTGAAAGCGCCGGTGGCTAAAGCGGCCACGCGGGCTTCGTTCTTGCGCTCAGCGGGCAACATCAAAATAAGCAAGCCCGCCACCAGCGGCGTGAAGGTGATAACAGATAAGATGGGAAAACTCATAATACGAGATCCGTAGAGCGGAGTGTGTATTGCGTACACACACACCGTGGCTCAGTCTTCAACACAAAATTTCTTTCACATCCAACGGAATACGCAACACGCACTACGTGCACCTTATTCCGTTAAAAATCAACCAAACCTACCCCGCCAACAATCGCGTTACGGCTTCATTGATGACGTTGGAAAGCCAGCCCGGCGCAACACCCAAAACCAGCATTAGCACGGCCAACGGGGCCAGCGCAATCACTTCGCGGGTGGAAATATCACTAATGTGGCCCACCCACTTGGTGTTGATGGGGCCGTAAATGGTTTTGTAAATGCCGCGCAGAATGTACGCGCCAGTGATGAGCAACCCGAGCATAGAAATGGCGGTGATGACGGTGAACACATCCCATGCGCCGCGCACCACCATAAACTCGCTCACAAAGCCGTTGAGGCCGGGCAAGCCGAGCGAGGCCATGCTAGTGAAAATGAGAAACGCGCCGTACACCGGCATCAGCGGCATCAACCCGCCAAACTCATCCAAATTGCGGGTGTGTGCGCGCTCATACAACACGCCCACCAGCAAAAACATGCCGGCACTGCTCAGGCCGTGATTGAACATTTGAAGCACGGCGCCGTTGGTGGCGATGATGGCGCTTTCAATGTACTTATCATCAAAATTAGCCGCCCAGCCTTGCGCGTA
>JAEURM010000081.1 GCA_016789245.1 Anaerolineales bacterium | reverse complement strand
CGCCATCAAGATCTACCAGGGCCGCTTCGGCCGTGTCGCCTTGCTCGACATGGACGCACCCCTGGTCGCTCATGCCCACCACCACTGCCACATCCTGCTGAAGGCGGGCGGGGCCGACAGCGCCTTCGTGGTGCGCGGTGAGCGCGCCCACGTCCGCTTTCAAATCTCGCCCGCCGGTGCCAATGGCGTGCGACACGCCCGCGCCGAGTTGGTGAATACGGCTGGTGGCCGTTTGTAAGCCGGTGCCACTGGCCCCCACCAAACCAATGCTTCCGCGCCGTACGTGGTTAGCAAATCCTAAGCCCACACCATTGATGATGGCCGTGCCGCAATCTGGCCCCATCACTAATAAGCCTTGGGTTTGCGCCAGCCGCTTCAACTCAATTTCATCAGCCAGCGCCACGTTATCACTGTAAAGGAAAACGTGTTTGCCCAAGTTCAAGACTTCACGCGCTACGCCGGCCGCGAAACGGCCGGGCACGCTAATCAGCGCCCACTGGGCTTCTGGCAAAAGTTTGGCCGCTGCCTCCACGCTGCGCGGGCGGAATTCTGTAGCGGTGGCTGAGCGGCGTTTAGCCAGCAAAGCATCCACTTGGCCCAGCGCGTCTTTGGCCGCCGCGTCATTTTCGGCTTTCACCACAATCAGCAAATCATCCGGGTTAGCGGCTTGCACACTTTCCACCAGCAGGCCGCTTTGCTCCAGCAGTTCACGGTTGGCGGGAGTGGCCATCACCACGCCCGCATCCGCCACGCCGGGCAAACCCAGCAGGGCGCGTTGCAGTTGCATCAGCACTACGGAATCGTAGTAAGTGCCTTTTCGGATTTCACTTTGAATAAACGTCATGGTAGTGAACAGTGGTCAGTAAGCAGTGAACAGTGATGAACAGTCACTCGGTGGATGCGGAATCTGCAAAATACTCCGCAGATGATTCACGCATGGTTCTCGGATGGTCACCACAAAACAAATCGGCTTTAGCCATCATACCGCCTAATAGCCGTCCGATTTCTTCACATCTATGTTGCAACTGTTTGGCAGTATTGAGATCACAGTATTCACAATCCACGGCGGTATCTAGCCAGTGTTGAGTTTCGTATTGCTCCATATCCGCATCGGTGAGTTTGCTGATAAAGTGATTCTCGTACCGACGTTTAGCCCAAGACTCAGCTAGGTTAGCGCCAATTGAACGGGCTGAGCGGCGAATTTGGCTGGTAAGCGAGTAAAGCTCATCTTTAGGGAACTTAAGTGTCAACCGAAATATCTCACGGGAAAGCTCACGCGCTTTTTGGTAAACCATTAAATCGCGATAACTTGCCGCATGTTGCAATTTGCCCATGAGAATGAACCTCCTCTAATGAACTGCCCACTGTTTACTGTTCACTGTTTACTAAATCACTTACTTCACTAGCCCACGTCAGCAACTCTTCATCTTTGTGCCAACCGCCGATGAGTTGTAGGCCAACGGGCAACCCGTTAAGTAAGCCGCTCGGCAAATTTAATGCGGGCAAACCGGCTTGCGTCCATGGCAGGTTCATAATCGGCTTGCCGGTGCTTTCTAGGCCAGCGGGGGCCGGGCCGGGCGCGCTGGGCGCTAGCCAAATATCAATGCCGTTGGCCGTCATCAACGTTGTAATTTCATCCCGCAGTTGGGCCCGGCCCGCACTGGCGGCTTCTAGCTCAGCATCAGAAACTTGCTGGCCGCGCTCAATTAACTCGGCCGTGCGCGGGTGGTAGATGGATTTGAACTGCGAGAACCATTCGGCGTGAACGCGAGCCGCATCGCCACTCACCATCACCGCTTGCCGCGCTTGAATTTCATCAAAGTTAGAGAAGGCGGCCACGCGGCGTATGCTGTAACTGGCCGCGCTCAGTTTTTGCACTGTCGCTTCAAAGTGCGCCAGCATCTCCGGCTCGGCACTTTGCAAATACGGCCCATCGGGAATTCCAAAAGCAGGCCGCGCCAATTCTCTAATCTCCAATCTCCAATTCTCTAGCAACACACTGGCCGCCAACTGCACGCCCGCTACATCATTGGCAAACGGGCCAATGTGATCGAGCGAGGGTGAAAGCGGAATCACGCCTTCACGCGAAACGCGCTCATAACTCGGCTTGAAGCCCACCACGCCGCAATACGAAGCGGGTCGCACAATGGAACCAATGGTTTGCGTGCCCAGTGTAAGCGGCGTTAAGCCGGCCGCCACCGCCGCGGCTGAGCCACTGCTGGAGCCGCCGGGCGTATGATTGCGATGGTGCGGATTGCGCGTAGGGCCGGGGCCAAAATACGCAAATTCGGTCGTCACAGTTTTGCCCAGAATTAGTGCGCCGGCCTGCTTCAGCCGCGTTACGCTGGCGGCCTCGGTGCCGTGCAAAACTTCCGGTGGCAATTGGCTTCCGGCCGTGGTAATAAAGCCATCCACGCGGAAAATATCTTTCACGCCCACGGGCACGCCAAAGAGGGCGGGGCGTTGCTCCGGCGCTGGATATTGCTCTAGCAACAATTGCGCTTCGTAGTTCAGCCTATCCCAGCGCCCGGCCTCCGGCATAAAAGCTTGCACATCCGGCTCACGCTCGGCAAACTGCGCTTCCAGTTGCGCCAAATAATCTGAGAGCAAAAGCTGGCCGGAGCGAAGGGAGGCAATCAGTTCAGGTAAGTTCATAAATGTGAGCATTTGCGAATTGGAGAATTCTCTAAGCCTCCAATTCGCTTGTGTTTAGGCTTTCAATTTTTCAGCGGCCAAAAGCGCCGCATCCACAATGTTTTGGTAGCCAGTGCAACGGCACAAATTGCCGGAGAGGGCTTCGCGCACTTCGGCTTCTGTGGGAGACGTGTTCTCCCGCAAAAACGCTTTAAGTGTCATTAAAATGCCGGGTGTGCAGTAGCCGCACTGTAAGCCGTGCTTCTCCCAAAATGCTTCTTGCAATGGGTGTAGTTTGTTGGGCGTGCCAAGGCTTTCTACGGTGTGCAATTCATGGCCATTGGCTTGCACGGCAAACATGATGCACGAGCGCACCGGCTCACCATCAAACAAAATGGTGCAAGCGCCACACACGCCGTGCTCACAGCCTACATGCGTGCCGCTCAGCCCTAACTCATGCCGCAAAAAATCGCTCAATAGCAAGCGGGCTTCCACTTGTTGCTCGTGCGTTTGGCCGTTGACGGTAAGTTTGAGAGAATGAAGTTCAGTCATAAAACAACGTGAAACGTGACACGTGAAGCGTGATGAGTGAAACGTGAAACAGGTTAGGGCCGAGGCCACTTACGTTTCACGTCTCACGCTTTACGCTTTGGCTCTTTGGGCCGCTAATTTCACTGCCCGCTTGGTGAGCACAGAAGCCAAGTGGCGTTGAAATTCCGGTGAAGCGTGTAAACTGCCCATTGGGTCAATTTCTTGGGTGGCGGCCACGGCGGCGGCCTCGGCAATGGAGGCTTCTGTGAGTGCGTGGCCGATGATGGCCGCGCTGGCTTGGGCGGCGTGCATGGGCTTATCACCCGCGTTGAGATATACCAGCCGCGCGGCTGTGCAAGTGCCGCCCTCATCCAGCGTTACCACGGCGGCCACACCCATCATGGCGTAATCACCGTGCCGCCGTGCCACTTCTAAAAATGCGGTGCCAGTGCGGGCGGGCAGTTGGGGCAAAGCTACTTCGGCCAGCATTTCATCGGTTTGCAAAGCGGTGGTGAACAGCGTGATGAAAAAATCATCCGCGCTGAGCCAACGTGAGCCAGAAGCGGATTGTGCGCGCACGCGGCCGTTGAGGGCTAAGAGAATCACCGGCAGTTCCGCCGCCGGGTCTGCGTGGGCCAGTGAGCCGCCCACGGTGCCACGGTTGCGGATTTGCGGATGTGCGATGTGTGGCACGGTTTCAGCGAGAAGCGGTGACCATTGTTTGACAGCGGCTTCACGCTCTAAACGCCGCACGCGGGTGAGGGCGCCAAGCCGAAGCTCAGCGCCCTCGGTTTTCACAAAATCCAATTCCCGCAGACCATTCACATCAATCAGCCGCTCCGGTTGGGTGGCGCGGAAGTTCATGGCCGGAATCAGGCTTTGCCCGCCCGCCAAAAATTTCGCGTCATCGCCGTACTCAGCCTTAAGGGCCAGTGCGGCTTCCAAACTCTCAGGAGCGTGATAGGTGAAGGGAGAGGGTTTCATGGTGCTAGCCGGGTAGTCAGGTAGTCTGTTAGTCGAGTAGTCACGATGCCGCAACTACTCGACCATTCGACTTTTGGACTAAAAGACTATTTGCCGCCTTCGGTCACTTCCACCGTCTTGGGCGTAAAGTTCGCGCCGGTCACATCCACACCAGCGGCCTTCAGTTCATCCACGGCCTTCTGCGCCAAGTCAGCGCGGTAGGCATTCGCATCGGGCGCGGCCTTGAGGTTGCCGGTAGAAACGGCCACCTGTACGGTTTGGTCATACAGCGCCTTATCCATCACGCCAACGCCGCCGGGGGAGGGCCACACCAGCTTGTTGATTTCATTCAACTGCCAAGCCTGATGGCCTTTGCCCAGCGTGGGGCCGTTGGCTAACACAATGTCCACGCACTCATCAAAGTTATCGCGGCAGAAAATCCAGCCTTTGAAGGTGGCTTTGAGGAAGCGCACGGCAATTTCTTGATTCTTGGCATCGGCGAGCCAATCCTCACGCGCCCAGAGCGCATCTTGCAACATGGCGGTGCCCACTTCGTTGTAATCAATCACCACCAAGTCGGAGGGTTGATACAGCTTGCCGGTGGCGGGGTTGATGGCCTCCAGCACTTGCGCGTACTCGTTGTACGTCATAGCTTGCGCGGCATCAATTTCGCGGTTGAGCAGACCGTTCATGTCAAAGTTCTGCTGAACTACGGTCACGTCTTTGTCTTTATCCAAGCCGGCTTGTGCAATGGCGGCATACACTTCAAACTCGTTGCCAAAGCCCCAAGTGCCCACTTTTTTGCCTTTCCAGTCAGCGGGGGAGCTAATGCCAGAATCCGCCCAAGACACTTGGAGCGTGCCACTGCGTTGGAACACTTGGCCAATGTTCACAATCTTAGCGCCTTGCTCACGGGAAGAGAGCGCCTTGGGCACCCAAGATACGGCGAACTCGGCTTGGCCAGAGGCTAACACTTGTTGCGGCACAATATCCACCGCACCTTCTTTGATGGTGACGTTCAGGCCTTCTTCTGCGTAAAAGCCTTTGGCCACACTGGCGTAATAACCAGCAAATTGGCTTTGCGCCACCCATTGCAGTTGCAGGGTAATGTTGACGGTTTCTTGCGGCGCGGCGGTGGGGGTGGCGGCCGGTTGGCAGGCGGCCAACAACAGCGCCACAATGGTAAAGGCGAACAAAAACTTGCGTTTCATGTAAAGTCTCCTCCAGAAAAAGTAAACAGGTTAGAGTGAAAAGTCGTTGAGTAAAGCCTAAGATGGTTGAGCGCAATCACCTCCTTCATAAAACTAGTTTTCGGAGTTTCTGAACGAAACGTGCCAGGGCATAACGAGCCGTTCCACAATTAAGATGATGCCGTAAAAAGCAATGCCCATAAGGCAAGCGATGATAATGGCTGACCACGCCTCCGCAAAGCGGAAGAGCGCGGCCTGCTGAGAGATGTACACACCCAGCGCCTCACGCGTGCCGCCAAAATACTCACTCACCACGGCTCCAATCACACTAAGCGTGCTCCCCACTTTGAACGCGCTGAACACAAACGGCAGGGCGTTGGGCAGGCGCAGTTTCCACAAGGTGGTGAAATCACTGGCGGCGTAAGAGCGCATCAGCTCCAGCGGGTTAGCGCCCACTTGCGTCAGCCCTTTCACCATGTTAATCATTACCGGAAAGAAAACGATGAGGGCCACAATGCTCATGCGGGCCATCGGGTTGGTGACGCCGAACCAATTGTTCATGATGGGTGCTAGGGCCACAATCGGTGTGCTGTTGACGGCGATGGCAAACGGCATCAGGCCTTCGTTAATCACCGTCCAGCGGGCGGTGGCGAAGGCCACGGTGATGGCCAGCACACTGCCAATGAGGAAGCCGCCCACCGCGCCACGCAGAGTGAACAGGCCGGCGGGCAAAATTACCGGGAACTCTGTCAGGAACGTGACCGCAATCACACTGGGCTTGGGCAGAAGGAAGCCTTCGATGTTAAAGACCGTGACGAAAGTTTCCCACAGCGCAATGCCGAGAACAAATACAATCACCGCCGGGGCGTAACGGCGCACCGTGGCCCGCCAACGCGCTTCGGGCAGGAGGGATTGTTCAACCGGAGTGGATAAATCAGAGACTTGGGTCATGCTGTATCGCATCGAATTTCACGAATTACGCCAAAGAAATTCATGAAATCAAGGTAATGCTGAATTTACGAAGACGCTACTTTCACTTCATCTTGCCGCAGGCGCTCACGCACTTCGGTGATTTTTTCAAAGAAGCGCGGATGCTCACGCGTTTCAAAGCCGCGCGGTTGGGGCAAATCTACCTCCACCACACCGGAGATGCGGCCCGGGCGCGGTGACATCACCACCACGCGCGTGCTGAGGAACACCGCCTCTGGGATGCTATGGGTGACGAAGAGTACGGTGGTTTGGGTCTGCCGCCAAATGCGCAGAACTTCCAACTGCAAGCGCTCGCGCGTCATTTCATCCAACGCGCCGAACGGCTCATCCATGAGCAGAATAGACGGCTCAAAGGAAAGGGCGCGGGCAATGGCCACGCGCTGTTGCATCCCGCCGGAAAGTTGCCACGGATAATGTTTTTGGAAATCTTCTAACTGCACTAGCTGGAGCATTTCCCGCGCGCGGGCGGTTTGCTTTTCTTTGCTCCAGCCCATAATTTCCAATGGCAGTTGCACGTTGGCACTCACTGTGCGCCAATCATAAAGCGTGGCTTGTTGGAACACCATGCCGTACTCTCGCTTGAGCCGGGCTTGCGCGGCCGGTTTGCCGTTTACCAGCACGGTGCCGCTGGAGGGTTGCAGTAAATCACCCACCAAGCGGAGCAGGGTGCTTTTACCACAGCCGGAGGGGCCAATGAGCGAGATAAATTCACCGGGCTGAATTTCAAAATTAATATCTTCGAGCGCTTTCACACGGTTATCGCCGCGCTCATTAAAGACTTTGCTGACGGAAGTGAAGGATACGGCGGGTTGAGTCATAGTAAATTCTCTAATTCTCCAATTCTCAAAAAGAGAATTAGAGAATTGGAGGATTAGGGATTATTCCAATCTTCGGCTCGGCGGAATTACCAAGCGTTCTATCAAAGTTATTAGGGCGAAAAAAGTTATGCCCAGCAGGGCGCAAATAAAGACGGCGGCAAAAAGTTGTTGTGGGCCAGTGGAAAAGTATTGCGCAAACGTCAGCAGTGAACGGCCCAAGCCATCGGGAATGCCGGACGGCAGTTCACCTACAATGGCCCCAATCACGCTGGTGGTGGCGGAAATTTTCAGCGCCGTAAAGATGTACGGCAGGGCGGCGGGCACACGCAGTTTCCACAGCACTTCCCACGGCGAGGCGGCGTAGGAGCGCATTAGCTCTAGCGCCGTGGCCTCTGGTGAGGTGAGGCCGCGCAAAGTGTTGATGGTGACGGGGAAGAACGTGAGATAGGCTGAAATAACGGTGACGGATACCCACGCTGGCCAGCCGAGGCGGCTTCCCCAAATCACCACCATAGGCGCAATGGCCAGCAACGGCACTGTTTGCGAGGCCACTACGTAAGGCATGAGGCCGCGCTCTAACAGCGAGGAATGCACAAAGATGACGCCGAGCGTGAAACCGATAAGACTGCCAATGGCAAAACCCACCAACGCCTCACGCCACGTAAACAACGCATTGCGGAGCAGAATCACCAGCAGAATATCTTCGCCACCGCGCCGCGCCGGTTCAAACAGGGTGCTCACCATATGCCACACATGGGGCATGGAGTTATCTGTGGAGCGCACGGGCAAGTTAATATCCGTAAACGGGATCTTGTTGCCTGTAGCCT
>JAEURM010000080.1 GCA_016789245.1 Anaerolineales bacterium | reverse complement strand
AATGCACGTAAAGCCGGTGAGCGCCGTGCGCTTGTGCGTCATGTACATTTGGTCTAGCCCGCCAAAAAACGGCTCCAAAAATTGGGCGCGGGTGGAAAGTACAATGGCGCAAGAGAACAGCACGAGTGCAGTGGTGGCAAAAAACTCACCCACGCGCTGTAGGTTGTTGTTCATTTCTTCGTGGAGCCGAGACGAGGGGTTAGTTGTTATCCATAACACCAAAGGAATAAGCGCTAGAATCACGATAACGGCGTTGCCGATAAGTCTTTTTTGCATGTAGGCCATCCTGCCAGCGGAAACGGAATGGCCGAATAGTAACTGCGGCGGGACGATTATGCAATTGAACTAGAGTCAAGGGATGGGGCGGATTTTAACGGAGAACGATATACGAAACACGCACTACGCAATACGGTTTTCGGCGTATCGCGTAATTACTGCCCTAATTCCAGCGTACCCCACGTGGTGGGGTCTGTGAGGCGGCGGGCAGGCACACTGGAGCTCATGGTTTCTTGGGCGGCGGTGTTGGCGGCATCATTATCTGAAATAGAGAGGGCAAAGCCGTAGCGTTCACCGGCGGTGGGTTGCGCGCCCAACACATTCCACGGAATAGCGGCTTCTAAGTTGTAGCCTAAATCTGTGCGGAGCGCGGCCATTTGCACGCCGCTGGGTACACCTTTGCGCGCCGCCGGAAACCACAGGTAACTGCTGGCCGCATCGCCGTTCAACGCGCCGGGCGAGAGCCCCAATTGCGCGTCATCCGCCGTTAAATCTGGGTTGTTGAAATCTTGCCGCAAGTTGGCATCAAACAAAATCTCCACACTATCACCACGGAACAGTAGCTCGCCCGTTTGGGTTTGCACGTGCGCGTCATCCGTCACTTGCACAAAAATAAACAGATAGTCAGCGTTCCAAGCCGTGCTGAACCGCGCACTCAAGTCTCCGGCTCCCGTCCAGTTCTCACTGCGGAACACAATGTTGTTGGCGGTGCGGGGCAGTTCGCCCCAATCATTGGCATTGCCATCGATGGTGCGCGTTTCGGCGCGGGCGGCCACCACCAATTCACCGTTGTTGCGGGAGAGCGGCGCTAAAGTGGGCGTGAGCGTGGCTGGTTGAAACGGCGTGTTGGGTGCGGAGGTGGCGGACGGCACCACAATGGGTGGCAGGGTAGCAACGGGCGTATTTTCAATCACGGTGGTAGCAGGCGGGGGCAGGGTGCCTTGTGCAATCAGGGTGGCTTGCACGTTGGTGCTCACGGCGTTGGCGGTGGCGGCTGGGTCTGCGTTGGGGTTGCCGGTGGCAAAGCATGCCCACGCCGCGCCCACTAAGGCCAACAGCACCACCGCCGTAGCCAGCGCGGCCACCACTACAATTTGTACACGCGAAGGATTGTTATTCATCTTCAGGGGCAATGGCGCCGGGCTGAGCAATCCCCAACACTTCGCCGTGATGGTCAATTGTAATTCTAAAGCCCAGCATGTTCATATAAACGCGGGCGTTTTCCGGCAGGCCTTGGGCAATCAGCTGGTTGAAATTTTCATCCATTTTGTTCAACTGTGCGTCTATGGCCGCTTTGGTGAAAATATCATCTTGGCCCAGCATCTTCATCACGCCCTCGCCCACGGCATCGCGGTTGGCTTGCACCTGCTCGCCTAGCAATTTCAATACTTGCCGGTCAACACCTTCTGCTTCCACATGAAACTTGAAGCCGTCATCGTTCACCACGTACTGCGCGGCTTCACCCACGAACGCTGTCGGCACCGGGTTGCCGTTCGGGTCAACCACCAAACCTTCAAACAGAGCGCGCTTGCTCATTCCAACTCCAATTCTCTAATAACCAATAACTGTCATTAATAATCCACCACCAACTTCGTCCCCTTCGCATCCATAAATGGCTTATCCAGTGGCACATCCGGTATCGTCCAGCGATACACCCACTGGGCCAAATGGCTGGGTAGGTTGATGCATCCATGACTGCGCGGGCGGCCAAAATCGGTGTGCCAGTAAGTGCCGTGCACCGCCGTGCCCCACCAATGGAAGTAGGTTACCCATGGCACGCCGGGCAAATCAAAAAAATCATCCGCCGCACCATCATCCCCGGCCATGTGGCGGGAGGGGCGCTTGCTAATCACTTGCCATTCACCCACCGGCGTGCCCCAAATGGTTTTGCCATCTTCTTTGCGGAGCGGCACACCTGTGGAACACACCGTCTCTAAAACCAACTGGCCGTTCTCAAACGCTTTAAACGTTTGCTTCTCCAAACTCACTTCAATTCGTTTATCCGTAATGTTGGGTGAGATGGGCGTAATATCCGCCGCCGTGATGCGGCGCAAATGTTCGCCACGCGCCCACGTAAATGCTTTAGTTCGGTCACCAAAAATACCGTACCACGTCCGGCCCTCACTATCTTCGACCGTATCTAACACCCAGTGGGTGGTGCCGTGATAAAACTTGTACCCACTGCGGAAGCCCGGCCCCGCCCCTACGCGCGCCTGCGTAAACGGAACCGTTACCTCAGCCAAGAAGCCGCCCTCCGGCACCTCGGTGCTGATGGCGTTAAACTGCCAGCTTACCAATTGCACCGGCGCCGAGTGAATAAAGCCGCGCCGGACTCGGTACCAAATCTTATTCGGTGTATCATCGGTGCTTTCGGCTTGGCCGAATAAATTAACCACACTATCGCCCGCTAAAAAATTTAGCTGGCGGGATTGAAACGAAGGCTTCTCGTAAATGTACAATCCGCGCACGGCGCGAGCCAAGCCGGTGGGCTGGCGTGGGCCTTCTTCGGGCGGCGGTGGTGGCAGTAAAGCGCCACTGGCTAGTAAGCCGCCCCATTTGAGAAAATTACGGCGTGAGTTTTGCATGGATTACCTACTTCGCTTGCGATTATACCAACGGCTAATTTTTGCGCTTCTGCCGCTCATCTGCGCTTCATCTTTGGTGCAAGCCGCCGGGCCAAAAGTGCTGGCCGCACAAACCGAGGTGTGGCATTGGCCACTGCCGGCGGGTGAGTGGCAAATTTCACGCGGCCCATGTGGTGCTGAGACGCTATTTGATCATGATTGTGCCTACTACGAGAATAAATGCGCCATAGATTTTGTGCCGCTGGCCGGGAGCATTGAAAATGTGCCTGTGCTGGCCCCGGCGGCGGGCGAAGTTTTTTATGCCGGCACACGCAGTGAAACCGGCCTGATGCTTTTGCTTAAACATACGGATGGACGCGCCAGTGGTTACATGCACCTAAGCAAAATTGTGGTGGGGCCAGATGAAAAAGTTACGCAAGGCCAAGTGATTGCCTACGCTGGTTCCAGCGGCAATGTGCGCCCACACCTGCACTTTTGGGTTCAGCCCAATATGGTGGAGCGGGAGTGTGAAACTTTCATCGCCGATAAAGTGAATTATCGGGATGGCCGCATCACCTCGCAGAATTTAACTTGGTCAGAATTAACGCTCACCCAGCCGCCGGAGACGGTTCCCGATTGGTTGCCCACACTTTCTGGCTGGCCGAGTGCTGGCTTGGCCCTGCCCACGCGGCTGGTGCTGGCGCAGGGTGCACGCCTTGTTTTGCCAGTGGCCGTCAAAGGCTCATTCACGAATACGGATGCTTTGGCACTCGGGAGCTTAGTTGCGCCGCTGGCCCGCCGCGCGCCGGAGTTTGCCATCTTCAATTTACCGTTGGCGGTGGCTCAACCTGCCGGTGACTATACTTCCACACTTACGCTCACACGCAACAATCAACGCTTAGCTTCCGTGCGTTACACCGTGCGCGCCTTTACTGCGCCCGCCGGATATGCCACTACACTAGCCCAAAATCCAGAATTAATTAGCCCGCTCGGCTGGAGTTCTACGGAGGCGCGGCCCCGGCTGTGTTGGCGCGTGAACTTTGGCAAACCAACCGTAAAGGCGCAGTACCGCGCTGTGCTCATTGGCCCCATGCCGCTCGATAGCGGTTGGCTCACACAAACCTGCTGGACGCCGCCCAAACTTACGCCCGGCACGTATTACTGGAAAGTTTTTGTGCGCGATGAAACCGGCGCGATGAACCGCCCCAATCAGCGCCCGTGGGCGTTTGTGGTGAGTAAGTAATTTTGCGCGTAGCCACTTGGGTGAGCTGTGATGATGAGATAGTTGCGTGAAGCGGAGTTGAGGCTATGCGAAGCTTGACCGGACTTCGGAAGCACGCGCTTCAAGCGTCTGAATTTCTTGGGCAATAGAGCGCGTACTTCCGAAGTCTTTTTTAGAAATTTCAAAGGCCCGCGAAGGGCTTGAGCATTTCACCCGCACTACAATTCAATCGCCTTCACATCAATTACTTGCGGCAGAGCTTTCAATGATTGAATTGCCGCCGGGGCGGGGGCTTCATCTAAGTTGATGAAGGAGAGTGCGGTGCCGCCCGGCGTATCGCGCCCCAAGCGCCACTCGGCAATGTTTACGCCGAACTGAGCCAACAGCGTGCCCACAATGCCAATCACTCCCGGCACATCGCGGCTGAACATCACCAACGCGTGGCCCTCCGGTTTGGCATCCATCCGCGTTTCATCCATCTGTACCAAGCGGCCCTCACTGCCGCCAAAGAGTGTGCCGGCCACCAAGCGTTGGCCGCCCGCCCAACTCACGCGGCAAGAGAGCAGGTTAGGATAATCCACCAAACTCAGGCCGCGCGTTTGGGTGATGCTCAAGCCTTGCTCGGCGGCCAAGGCGGGCGCGCTCACATAGTTCACGGGTTTGGCCGCAGTGTGCCGGAGCAAACCAGTGAGCAAAGCCACAGCGATGGGCTTCACCAAATCCGTCATGCCCTCGCCTTTCACTTCCACTTCCACGCGCGTAATGCGGCCACTGGCTAATTGGCTTTGCAGTGCGCCCAGTTTTTCGGCTAGTTCCAAGTAAGGCCGCACGGCGCGGAAATCTGGCCCGGCGCGGAATGGCAGATTAACCACGTTGCGGTAACCATGCCCGCGCAGAGCTTCTAAAACTTGGGTGGCAATTTGCACGGCCACAGTGCGTTGCGCTTCCTCGGTGCTGGAGGCTAGGTGCGGCGTAACTACTACATTCGGATGTTCAAAGAGTGGGCCACGCGCAGGCGGCTCATGGGCAAACGTATCCAGCGCGGCGCCGGCCAGTTTGCCAATTTCTAGTGCGTCCAGTAGAGCGGCTTCGTCAATCAGTGTGGCGCTGGCGGCGTTGATGAGGCAAGCCCCCGGTTTGAGCCGCGCCAATTCAGAATTGCCAAGAAGCGGCTGAGGCGTGCTGGTGGCATGTAAGCTGATGAAATCGGAACGGGTGAGCAGTTCATCAAACGTCACCAGCGTCACGTTGGCCGAACGCGGCGTATCGGGGTCAATGTACGGGTCACAGGTCAGCACCGTCAGGCCAAAGGCGTGGGCACGTTCGGCCACCAGTTTGCCTACGCGGCCAAAGCCAATTAGGCCGAGTGTTTTGCCGTAGAGTTGCGTGCCTAAAAATAAACCGCGTGTCCATTCGCCGCGCCGCATGGAAGCATCCGCCAGCGGCACACGGCGGCACAACGCCAGCAACAACGCCCACGTATGTTCGGTGGCGGCCACGCTCACCGCTTCGGGCGTGGCCATCACCATAATGCCGCGCTCGGTGGCGGCGGCCACATCAATGTTTTCTAGGTTCACGCCCGCGCGGCCAATAATCTTCAGCCGTGTGCCGTGTTCAATCAGCGCGGCATCCACCGCCGTGCCAGAGCGCACAATCAACGCATCATAATCAGCAATGCGGGTTTGAAGCGGGACGCTAGTGAGCGGGCCGTAATCCACCTCAACATCCGGCGCGGCGCGTAAAAGTTGTAAGCCCTCTTCGGGCAGTGGGTCTGTAACTAGAATCTTAAACATAGTTGTGGGACACGGAAGAACACGGACAAACACGGAAGCTACTGATTGGAGTCAAATGTCCAGTTTGTCCAAGCGAGCGTGCCTTTGCGGGCATTATCGTAGACTTTGCGTTTGTATTCTAGCTTGGGGCCGAAATTGACGAGTAGGCCAACTTCAATTGGAGTAGCTTTGAGATAGTTGAGGAGTTGAGCTTCGTATTCTGGGATGAGAGCGTTTGTGGCCTTGAACTCTACGATGACCAAGCGATTGACCAGCATATCAGCGCGATATTCGCCCACAATCGAATTCATGAAGTAAACGGGAATTGCCACCTGTTGTTCAATCCGTAGACCATAACTGGAGGCCACCAGCGCCGTCGCGTTTTCGTAAACTTTCTCGGTGAATCCATAACCCAGTTGTTTATAAACTTCGTAAAAACTCTTGATGAGCTTATCGGTAATTTCAGAATGCTTTCCTTCAAAGCCTGCGTTTTTCATAAGTGCCCACTCCGTGTACTTCCGTGTTTATCCGTGTCCCAATTTTCCCACAAGGCTTTTCCTCACTATTGGTTTACGGAACACAACCTCCCCTTGCTCAATCAGGCTAACACCGCGTTGGAAGAGCGGATGATTGGGCAGGGGGCGGGCGAGGGCCAGCGGCAGAACGGGGGCGAGAGCCTGCGCAGTGATAAACACATCGGCTTCAGTGCGTACTTTTTCGCGGCTCACTACGCCGCCAAAACCCACAAACATATCCACCGTTTCGCTGGCTTCTAAATCAGAAGTGCCATCGCCAATCAACATAGCACGGCCACGGTGCTGGCGGCGGATGGTGCGGATAATATCCGCCTTGCCTTTGCCGAGGGTCAGTGGCCCGCCATCATGCGCTAAAACGGCCTCCGCCAAGTTTTGGCCGGCGGGGTGCTTCCATGTTTCCCACCAATTGCCGGCCAGTTGGTTGTATTCCACTTCCACCGCAAAAATGTTTTCTTCTGGCAAACCCAACCACCGGCCAAACTCGCGCACGCCCTCGGCCAAGCCGCCGCTCACAATAAATACTTGGCGGCCCAACGCTCGCAATGCCGCAATCACTTCCGCCGCGTCCGCAATCATAGTTTCACGGTAAAGCCGGCCCAGCCGCCGCGTTTGCTCACGCGTGGGCGTTAGCAGTTCCAACCGCCGCGAGTAAACGGCTTCCAGCAACAACTCACCGTTCATGGCGCGGTTGGTTAAATCCGCTACTTCTTCGGCTTTGCCCGTCCATCGTGCCAGCTCATCAATCCCTTCCACGGTGGAGAGGGTGCTGTCACAATCAAAAATGATTAATTCAAAAGGCGCGTAATTTTGGAACATCAGAGAATTGATTATTGGTAAATGATGGTTTACAAATAAAAAGGCAACCGGTGGCGAAAGAACCCATCTCTAAACCTATCGAATAGAACCGTTTTCACAGTGAAAACGCCTCGAAACGGTAAGTTTGTAGATGGGTTCTAAACCGATTGCCTCGGCAAACTGGCGGCAGTGTACGTTTTCGGCGCGGCGGTGTCAATGGCCTGCTTTGGTTAATCGTGAGATGAACGCCTAAGCTTTATACGTGCGCCCTCGGTCAGCTTTGCGGCGCTCACGCACAAATTGCAGAACGGGCACGCCATAGCCGCAACTTGTGAGCGCTTTTTCCACTTGAATGTCAATCACTTGCCGCGTGGGCAAGGCCAGCTCCTTGGCTTCTGCTTTCAGCAATTGTTCCGCCAACGGTGAGTGGGCTAATGGCGTGATGGTGGCATGGCCATATAACCGCACAATGGCCGCGTCATTTTCTTCCATTGAACACACCATCACCGTAATTGGCCCGCCGGCCAGTGAGTGCCGCGCCGTTTCATTGCCACTGCCCGCATAATCCAAAAATGCTACGCGGTTGGGGCTGATGATGTGCAATGGCACGCCGCCTTTGGGTGAGAGATTGATTGGCCCAATACCCTCCGGCCCGTTGGCTAACTGCGGGTCAGCCGTAGCCACAAAGAAGAGCGGGCTTCGCCGTATCAGTTCGGCTTGTTTTTCGGTGATGGCGTTGTAATAACTGGGCATGGTATATCAACCACAAAGCCGCAAAGGGCGCAAAGAATGTGCAAAAAATTCTTGGCGTTCTCGCGGCTTTGCGTTTAACTAGGCAGTATGGCCCGGAACTTCATCTAAGCTAAAAAATACTTGCCGCCCGTTTTCCCGCGCAATGCGCACCATTAAATCTGCGCCTTGCGAAGCGCCGCCCACGCGCAATACGGCATCACACCGCGCCACCAGCCGCTCGGCAATG
>JAEURM010000007.1 GCA_016789245.1 Anaerolineales bacterium | reverse complement strand
CACCTGTTGTCCCTGCGACTCATTCTACATCAATATCACTTTCAAATAGGCCAGCAAACCAATAATAACGAAAGCTCCTATTAAAAAAACGGCGACACCCGCTATTGAAAGCACATCGAGAATAAATAACAACATACCAAAACTGAAAGCCACTACAAACCAAATCAAACGCCCACTCCTGACACGATAAGCCAGCACAAGCAATAACCCGCTGAACACTAATAAGAAAAGAATCCTAAATACTTGGCTGGCGCTCAACATTATTTCACTCAGTCATTCGTTTTTCTTGCGTCAGCAACTTAGCCTTGCGCTCCAAACCCCAGCGGTAACCGTGCAATTTCTTATCCGTGCCAATGACACGGTGGCAGGGCACTACCAGCGCTGTAGGATTGACGGCGCAAGCCCGGGCCACAGCGCGCACCGCTTTAGGATTGCCAATGCGTTCCGCCACTTGGCTGTAGGTGAGCGTTTGGCCCAACGGAATGCGGCGCAATTCTTCCCACACGCGATGTTGAAAGGCCGTGGCGCGCACATCAGTGGGCAAATCCAAGTGCGGTTGCTCACCCGCCAAATACTCGGTGATAGTGCTGACCCAATTTTGTAATGAAGCCTGCTCCGGCAAAAGAGACGCCGATGGGAACTCATTCCGCAGTTCGCCCTCCAGCGCCCGCTTGTTGCCGCCCAACTTCACGGAGCAAATGCCGCGCGGCGTGGCGGCCACCAGCAAATACCCCAAAGCCGATTGAACCACCGCGTAGGCAATTTCCGCCGCCCCGCCCTGCTTATATTCCAGCGGCTTCATGCCTAACGCCGGGTGTTCATACACGCGGCTACTGCCGTTGTAACCGGCGCTCAACGCCGCATCGGTTACCGTGCGCGTTTGGCGCAGTTCATCTTTAAAGCGTTGCACCCGCACCGCCAGCGCGTATTGTTTAGGCGTAACACCCACAATGCGTTTGAACGTGCGTTGCAAATGATAGGCGCTGAGGTGAAATTGCTTAGCCAGTTGGGTAAGTGAAAGTGTTGGCTCGGTCTGTGCTTCTAGCGCACGGCAGACTTTTTGTACCAATTCTAGATGTGGCTCACGCGAGGTGAATGTATCGGGCTGGCACCGTTTGCACGCGCGGTAACCGGCAATCTCGGCTTGCTCCGGCGTAGCAAAGAACGAGACGTTTTCGCGTTTAGGGGTGCGGGCCGGGCAAGACGGGCGGCAATAAATTTTGGTGGTGCGCACGGCCGTTACAAACTGGCCGTCATATAACGCGTCGCGGCTCAGCACCGCTTGCCAGCGCAAATCATCAAGGGTGTGGGTTTGAGTGTTCATGCGCTCAGTGTAAGTCAGCGCGGGGGCAGCGGCTACCGAAATCTTGCGGTGGAATTGACAAGCTTAAGACCCGTCTGGCCTTACTTCACTTCCCCATTTAACGGCACGAGCGTGAGCAAATCACTGATGCGGTGGATGACGGGACAGCCGGCTTCGGGAAATAAGCCGCGCGGATCAATCAGCACTGGCTGCAGGCCCGCACCGCGCGCGCCCTCCACATCCGCGTAAAAATTATCTCCCACGTACATGGCGCGGTAGGCAGAGCATTGCGCCAACTCCAGCGCGCGTTCAAAAATCTTGGGTGAGGGCTTCCACGCGCCAGCCTGCCCAGCAGAGAGCGTGAAGTGAAAGTAATCACTCAGGCCCAAATCTTTGGCAACGCCCTCCAGTGAACCGAGGCGGTTGGAAACCAAACCCACCGTGTAACCCGCCTGCCGCAAACGCTCCAGCGTGGGTGGCACATCCTCCGGCACGCGGTTGGTGGGTTTATAGCGCTCTGTAAATAATTGATTGACTTGCTGGGCAAGGCTATTGGCGGGGTCATCAATACGTAAAGCCGCAATTTGCCGCTCCGAATACTTGGCCCAAAATTCTGGTGAATCCGGCCCGTACGCTTCAATATCATCTTGCAGTTCCGGCGCCACTGACCAGTAATAGTGCGTCCAGCGTTCGCCGTGCGCGCGTTGCTCGGGCGTGAGTGTGTGACCCAACTCTGCTAGATATTCCACATACATTAAAAAGCCTTCCGGCTCATTGTGGCGAAGCGTTCCGTCTAAATCAAACAAAATGGCGGCGAGTGACATAGGGCTTAGTTTAACTTAGTTTGAGCGAAAAATTGGCAACTCAATAGTAAAAATACTGCCCTGCCCCAACTCGCTCTTCACGCGCAGGTTGCCACCGTGCAGGCGCACTAATTCTTGGGCAATGGTGAGGCCGGAGCCAATGCCCTGCTGTTCGCGGGTGTGACGTTGGCTTTGGTAAAACAATTGAAAGATAGATTGCAAGTGCGTGGGCTTAATGCCCACGCCGTGATCTTCAATCTCCACTTCTACCCACTCATTATTTGCGTGCGCGCGGAGCGTGATTGGCCCCCGGCCCGGCGGTGAAAATTTCAACGCATTCTCCACTAAGCGGTTAATGGCTTCACCCAAATACTCCCGGTCTAGCCGAATATCGGGCAAGGGCGTGGCGGGCAGGCACACTTCAATTCTAATTTGGCGGGCGTGGGCGGCGGCGGCAAAGCGTTGGGAGGCAGTGTAAATCAGGCTCACCACTTCCGGCGAAACTTCCGCGCGGCTTTCAAAAGCCTGCTTGGTTTCACCGGTCTGGATTTCGGCCAATAAAATAAAATCGCGCACTAACTGCTGTAACCGCTCCGCGCCAGCATAAATCACATCCACATAACTACGGAATTCATCGGATTGAAGCGAGGGGTTTTGCTGTTGTAATACTTCTAAATACGTGGTGATGTGGGTCAGTGGGGTGCGAAACTCATGGTTGAGCGTAGTGAGGATGTTTTGCTTGAGTTCTGCCATTTGCCGTTGGCGGGATTTTTCCAATTCCGCACGGCGGTGCAATTTATTGCGGATGGCCACCAGCAAATCGTTCTCATCAAACGGCTTCACCACATAATCATCCACGCCCAATTCTTTACCGCGGTGAATATCTTTTTTGGTGCCTTTGGCCGTGAGAAAGATGAAGGGGACTTCAGTCAGTTCCGGGCGGGCGCGCACGGCTTCAAACAACTCATAGCCATTCATGCGCGGCATCATCACATCGCACAAAATCAAATCGGGGCTAAAGCGTTCTAGCTGGGCCAGCGCTTCTAGGGCGTTAGCCGAAACCGTTACCTGATAACCGGCCAATTCCAGTGTATCGCGCACGCCGGAAAGGACTGCGGCATCGTCTTCAACCACCAGAATCCGGTCAGAACTCATGGCAGGTCTTCAGTATCACGGTCATCCATTGGGCGGCTGACGAGTTTATAGCCGCGCCCCCGTTGGGTGAGCAGATAGCGTGGATGCAACGGCTCCGGTTCAATTTTGGCGCGCAGACGGCTCACTAATTTCTCAATGCGAGCATCATCCACTCGGTCTAGATACTGCCCGCCCCACACCGTTTCCACAATTTGCTCTTTCGTGGTCAGCCGGTCAACGCGTTGGTGCAACAGCCGCATAAGCCGGTATTCTAAATCGGTGAGGACGGTAACTTTTACACCTTCCACCCACACTTCGCCTGCATCATCATCCACCCGGATGCCGAGGGTGGTCACCTCGGGCATAGCGTTTTGTGACCGCACAAAAGAAGCAAACAACTCTGAAAAGATTTGCCCGTCGTCCGTAATCAGCCCAAACGTATTCAAGCGCGCTCGGTCATGCGAGTTCAACCCATCATCCGGCGTGGTAACGAGCGTTTTGAGGGCCACTTGTTCTTCAGGCCGCAGTTGGTTCCACAACTTCAAACACTCCGCCCGCACGTTGGGATCATGCATGAAGTTAGCGGGCTGGTGCGTGGCGGCATGCGTTAGGGCATTGAGCAAACCAAAATGCCCACCAGCGGCTTTGAGGAGCGCGGAGCGCGTGTGCGCCGATAATTTCTCGCCACTCAGTTCGTCAATCACGCGGCGGGAATCGGCTTCACTCAGCAAGCGCAGAGGTAACTGATTCACCATGAACAATTCGGCAAACTCGTTTTCACCCCGGAAGGCCGGGTCATTCAAGGGCCGCGTGGTGGCCGTGACGTACGCCAATTGGGTTTGGAATTTATCTTTGAGCGCACGCAAATTCAACAAGGGGCGGCCTTCCAGCGCGGCGTACACTTCATCAAACTCATCCAAGAGCAAAATCAAATTGCGGTTGAGTTGGGAGCAAGTATCAGAAATGGCGTTATTGAAGGCCAGCGAGGCCTGAAAAGGCGTGGCCGAAACGGTGAGGTGATTGTGATGCTCACGCAATTGGTTCAGCAATTCGCCTGATAAATAATTAACGTCTTCCAACGTTTCAATGAGGGAGCGCACCACCACTTCAAAAAAACCGGCGGCGGTTAGTTCTACAACGCGGTTGCAATCCACATACACCAAAGTACCGGCCTGATGGGCCAATTGGGCATACTGCGCCAAATTTTCTTCGGCGGGCAAGGCCCGTAAGAGCGGGCTTTTGCCAGTGTTGCTGAGGCCATAAATGGCCGCACACTCACCGCGGGCCAAAATGCTCAAGAGCTGGGTAACGTAGGTGGAACGAATGGATTGAAAAGGAAGCGGCATAAGGTGATTATCCAAGAATTGGGGAAAAAGAAAAAGGCCAGCGGTTTGTGCCGCTGGCCTTGTGCGTTAGAAAATGGCAACCCTTAGCGCAGGTTCATGCGCAAGCGGCGCACTACCAGAATAACGGCAATCAATGCCATGGTGAGAATGACCAGCATCGGAATGCCCACTTCATCGGCAAAGCCAGTGTTAGGCAAAGCCGTGGGTGACGGGGTGCGGGTGAGGCTACCGACCAAGGGTGTACCTGTGGCCGTGCCACCAGCGCCCGCTAAACGCGTGGGCGTGACAGTGGCGGTTACGCCGCCCGCTTGCCCACCATCCGGCGTGCCGGGAGTTCCGGGTGTGCCCGTGGCCGCGCCACCTTGCCCGCCATCTGGCGTGCCCGCGGCGGGTGTATCAGAAGGCAGAGGCGTTTCAGTGGGCAGAGATGTTTCCGTAGGAAGTGGAGTTTCTGTGGGAAGCGGCGTCTCGGTGGGTGTGGCGGTGTTGGGGATGGCGGCTTGTGTGGCAATGGCGTCCGCCGTAGCCGCGCGGCTAATAGCATTTTGCGTAGCTTCGGCCACAATGGTGTCATTGGTGGCTTGCACAGCGGCATTGGTCGCTTCACGGGCGGCCACTTCGGTGGCGCGGGCGGTGGTGCGGTTGCCGCCCAGCAAAAATACACCGGCAATACCAGCCAGCATTACAAACATCAACACACCCAAGCCAATGAGAATGTAGATAAAGGTGCGATTGGGGCCAGCCGGAGCCGGTGATTCTTCTAAGTCGCCGTCCAGTGGCGTGTTGGGATCTTCCATTGACATTGGTACTCTCCTTGAATCCATATTCACCCTGCGCGGGCGATATGGCGGCGTAGATTACTCCAGAAGCTCTAAATTTGCGAATGGCACCGAGACGGTAGGCCGAGAACCACGGGCTTCATCGAGTGTAACGGCGGCGACATGGCTCCGCACGCCGTTGGCCAGCGGGATAGCCCGGTCACTCAGGCCAATGACGGTTCCCAAGCGGCCAAAATCTGGCCCGCGCACCACGCGCACGCGCTTGCCTTCCTGAAGCAATTCACCATCCAGTGGCATAGCAGGCGGTTGGCTGGCCGCGCCGGGCACGGGCACCACTAGGTGCGGGCGCATGTTCTTGCGCAAATCAGCGGCTTGCGCGTTCAGCCATGCTTCGCGCGTGTTGCCGGTTTTTAGAATTTGAAAAGCTGGCTCACAAAAACCGTATGCCCCAAAACCCTCGCTCACCATTACCGGAAAGGTAAGGTTTTGCAGAGCGGCAATTTGCTCGGCGGTGGCGCTAGCCAAAACCAAACCCCGCACACCCACTTCTTGGAGTTTGCTAAACACACTTGGGTCTTCTACGCGGGCCGCGGCCACAATTACGCCTCGGAGGGCCAAATCCAACTGGGCGAGTTGTAGAACGCCGTTGGCCGCATCAGTGAGCAGACGCAAAACAGAAGTATCTTCTTGCCCATTGCCCCATGCGCCATCCATAATGGCACCGGTGAGCTCAATCACCACGCCGTGGTTTTCTACCACATTCACCACTTCACCGGGCACGCCCGCGCGCAATTGCATGGGCGAGAGGCCCACCAGCAAAACACGGCCTTCGGCCACAATGGCCACGCGGCCCCGCACCGGAGATGTAATTGTTTGCTGACCTAGGAATGTTTTACGGATGGCGATGGCTTCGCCCTTCTCCACTGTTTCCCCTTCTTCTTTAACGATGTACGTGGCCACTTTATCACGCGGCACACCGAGTTCACGCGCCACATCTTTGAGCAAGTGGTTTTCGGCCACTTCGGCTTGAGCCACTACATCGGTGGCGGCCACGCGCTCACCGGCGCGCACCACCACATTTCCGGCAAAAGGCAAGCGGCGTTCCTGCCGCAGAGTGGCCAACAAGTTGATGTGGCGGGTGGGAGGTAAATAACGCATACGCTAGTAAGTAGTCTGCAAGTTCAATGCCAAAAAAACAAAGCGGAGGCAGACTCTAAGGGTTTTGGAAACTCTTAGGGTCTACAAATGTTTACAAATGACTCAACTTCCAAATCCACTGGCGCACCAATTCAGCGCGGCGCGTTGAATCTTCCGGCAAGGCGATGGGCCGGCCACGGGCATCAATGAGCACACCCACTACGCCACCACTCACTTCACTGGTAAAACTGCGGCCCGGCCCGTTGCCCGCATCCACCCCACTACGCGGCTTGAGGGTGAGTTTGCCATTGGCATTCAAAGGCAAAGGCAATACTTCAATGGAGCCAGCTTTCACATCCACATTGGTTTCCACGCCTTGGTCATTGATAAAACGGGCCGCGCACACCACTTCACCTTCGCGCACCTCGCCGGGCAAAATAGAAATGGCATCCCCCAACGTGAGCAGTGCGCCCGTATCTAAAACTTGCACGCTCGCCAATGGGTTTACGTACGCCGCCGCGCCGAGGGCGGCCAATACGTGATGCCGATCAAGGCTCAACGTGGTGCGGCCTGCCGGCTGAAGCGCATCGAGCATGAACAGGGCGGCGAGGCCGGGGTGAGCGGCGCGGCTGAGTGGCGCACCCGTGCCAATGGCGAGCACAAATTCTGGGCGTTGTTGCAAAGCGGCTGGCCAACCCGCGCGGGCACGGCGCACTGCTGAGCGCATGGCCAAACGCACCAGCGCATAATCTTTAAAGGCTTCTTCCGGGTCACTGGGGATGGTGTGCGGATACGTCAGCCGCTCTAAACCAAAGGCCAGCGCTTCCGCTTCGGAAATGCCGCCCGGCACCCAGCGCGCAAATTGTTCATGCGGCTGAGAGGTGAGTGTATTTAAGGCGCTTAGGCCCACGCCCAAATCTGGCGCAACGGTGAGGTGCAGTTCCCCGGCTAAGCCCACCGCCACGGAGGTGGAGGCCGAGCCCACATGCACGCTCACAATGGCCTGTGGTGCCGGCAATGGCCGAGAGAGGAAGCGCACCAATTGCCCTTCGGCCATGGCCGTAGGGAAGATGTGGCCATTGGCGCTTTGTTCTAGCAAGGCCAAGCCGCCCAAACGTTGTATGTTCACATCGCGCACAACTTGGGAGAGGGTGGCCCGGGCTGGGTTGAGGGCTTCATGCTCCAACGTGGGGCGTGAGTTGGGCGCGCAGTACACACTGACCAAGCTGTTGAGCATGGCGTTCACTTTTTCTTGCAACGCCGAATTGCCAATGAAGAGTACGCGCGGGCGTTCCTCGGCGGGAAGCAAGTAACAGCCCACTTGCACATTTTCAATCAACGTCATCAACGCCGAATCAGCGCCGCCCTCCGTGCCGCCGGCCACAATAACCATTTCAGGGCGGTTCTTTACGACCGAATCAATTTGCTGTTCTTGGCGGCGGCGGTCATTCAGGCCCAGTGTATCCACCACTTGGATGTAAGCCGACTCTACAACGCGGCGCGCACTTTTGAGTGACACGTCCGGCAAGAGGCCGATTAACATGGTACGGATGGGGGCGCCCGCGCTCATGGTGAGGACAAAGGCATCGCAACCCGTACCTTCCAAAGAGACGGGCAAAATGAGCCGCGCCATATCATCCAACATGCGGCGGCCAGTGGTATCTTGCAAGTGGCCCAACGCTAACCGCAGGCCTTCGGTTACATCCGAATAAGGCGGTGCGGCGGTGGTGGGCGCTTCGCCAGAAGCTACATAGCGGAAACTGCCCGCTACCACATCAAAGAGCGAGACGCGCGTGGTAGCCGCGCCAATATCGGCGGCGAGAATAGTTTCAGCGCGGGTCTGGGGTGCGTCAGTCATGATTACTTCAACAAATTTTGAATAAAGCCCCACAAGTAGATAAGCCGGTCGGCCAAATAGCCAATGCTGGCCACCAGCGCACCGCCGTACATTAGGCCAAGGGCCACGCCAATGAAAATTTGTCCAACATAGGTAATGAGGCGGAAATTCACGTGCCGTTCATTTTTACCATCTGGCAAAAGGCGGGCGCCGTAGTGAAACGAGAGGAGCACACACACCACGCCCACAAACACTATCACATCGCTAAATAGTTGAGCCGGCTCACTGCTCCCAACCAGATTTAGTTCAAAGGCCGTAATATCGGCCAACGGCAGAAGCGTGCCGGTGAGTGCGCCCGCAATGGAAACAGCAACGCCAATGCCAATGAGCACGGCGAGCGAGAGCCGCCCCGGCCCAAAATTAGGCGAGAGCATTTTGGTAATAAGCAACACCGCCAATAACCACCCAACGCTGACGCCGAGGTTGAGCGCCATTAATTGTTGAGCTTGTGGAATAAAAACATTGCGCACCACCACTAACAAGGCAAGGGCCGCAGTGGCACCCACCAGCAAATTCACGGCAATGCGATAAAACGGGTTATCACCGATGAGATAGCTGAGGATAAACAGCGTAAGGGCAATGCCCAACCAACCGCCGACTAAATCAAGCAAGTCTATCATGCGGCCTTCCCTCGTTGTTGCCGCCAGAGTTGCCGGAAACCGTAAACCAGATTACCAATCACTAACAGCAGGCCCACCATTACGGTGCCGTAACCCACCATATCCCAGTAGGTGAAGCTCAAATCTGCGGCGGTGCCAGCCTTAGCTTCGTATTCCAAAATGGCCGTTGGCCCGCTAACCAAGCCCGCCTGTGCGTTACCGGTGGCGCTCCGTTCCACTTCATAATAGGGGCGCACCAATGGCGCGGCGCTGGCACTAGTTACAAAAATAATCGGCACGCGTGGCTCAACCGAATTGCGTAGCACTTCGGTTTGCTCAAACCACTGGCGGGCATTTTCCGGTGACGCAGTGAAGACGACGAGGGCACCAAAATCTGTGATGGATGCCACCGAGTTGAGCAACGGCAAATCCCAAAGCTTGATGGGCACTTTATTCACCGTCAGCGTTACTTCGGCGTTGCCCCGAAAATCACGGCTGACGAGGCTTGCTGGGCTTCGGGCAAATTGCGCAATGCCGATTGGCCCGCCGGCGAGGTAACCTAAGTTGAGATAGTGATCAGCTTCAATGTAAGGCTGTGGCTGAAGCGTAGGCAGGCTGGCGAGCTTGGTGAGTAATTCCTGCCCTACTGCCGCCCCGGTGGGTGAGGTGCTCACGGCCACCAACCGAAGCCCGCGCCGAATTAGGTGCGAGGTGACCGATTCAGCCAACAAACCTACCTCGCCTTGCTGACCGGGCTCATAATCAAACGCTATCAGCACGGGCTTGTTGACGGGCAAGCTTTCAATCGTGCCCCACGTATCATCCACTTCGGCAGAAACCGTTTTTTGGGTGGTAGGTGAGGGGAAGAAACCGTTCAATTGCTCAGGGAAAATCAACCGGGCGGCAACAGCCAACAACAACAAAGCCGTCACTAACCAACGCAACCACGGCACCGAGAGCCGCTTCTTGGGCGCGGTACTAGTTGTTTCTGTATCCGCTTGTAGTAATTGTAAGAAAGCGTTGGCCTGTTGATTTTGCTCGGCGGTCACGTCCAGCGTGTGCACTTGCGTGGCCGTCTTGCCCGGCAATACTACGCTTGGCTCAGCGCGCAGAACGCCTCGCATGCCGCTGAGCACGCCTACGGTTTCTTGGTAAGTATCTTGCTCAGCTTCTAAATGCGTGCCAGCATCCACGGGCCGCAAGGCCGAAAGCCAGTTGGGTAATTCACCTTGGGTCAATTCAGCTGGCGGCGTGTACGTGCTTTGCGGCTCCACTTTGGACGTGGGACGCAGGGCGGCCATCCAATCCGGCTCATCGCCACCGCTGGCCGCTGGCGTTTCAGTAATTTCCGGCTCGCCGCGCAAATTAGAAAGCCAGTTCGGCTCAGAAGCAACCGGCTCAGCAGGCGCCGCTTCAGCTGGTGCGCCGCTTTGCAAAGCACGCAACCAATCCGGCTCATCACCAGCGGGTGTGGCAGGCGGCGTAGCTTCTGCGCCCAGCGTAATATCTTCGGCCACTGCGCCCGCACCAATTAGGCCCAAATCATCGCCCGATTTTTCTAGCTCGCTCAGCCAATCTGGTTGCGGCGCTTGAGAAATTTCTGGCGTGGCTTGCACCGCGGGCGTGAGCGGCCCAGTGGAGGAGCGCAACCAATCCGGCAGTTCGCCGGCGGTGGGCGGAGGCGGCATATCAGCGGGCGGTGTAAGCGGGCCTGTGGCCGCCTTTAGCCAATCGGGCAATTCGCCCGTGTTCACCGGCGCGGGTGGTTTATCAAGTGGGCCTGTGGCCGTCTTCAGCCAATCCGGCAATTCGCCCGTATGAATGCCGGGCGGTGGTTGTGGTGTTTCGGGTTGGGCAGGCGCCGATTCTGGCAAAGCCGCCGCCATTACGCCCGGAAGCATCCCGGTAGCTGTTCGCAACCAATCCGGCAAATCTGCGCCTTCGGTTGGGGGTGTAGGTGTAGGTTCTGGCGCGGCAAATGGGGCCGTACCTCCCAACGCGCCCGTGCCCCGTAACCAATCGGGCGTTTCAGGTTGAACAGGAACAACAGGCTCACTCGGAGTGAAGATAGCTGGCTCGGCAGGCAATTCGCCGGTGGCCGCTTTAAGCCAATCGGGCGTTTCTTCAGCTTGTAATTCTTCAGCGGCAGGCTCGGTGGCCGGTAGCGCAAATGGCGCCGTGCCGCCCGCCATGCTCTGCAACCAATCGGGCGTTTCTGCTTGAATAGGCTCAGCGGCGGCTGGCGTAGCAATGGGGCCAGTCGCGCCCATGCTCTGCAACCAATCCGGCACTTCTTCTTCAATTGGGCCAGTGATGGAAATGGGGCCGGTGCCTTCACCACCCAACGGCTCGGCGGCTGGCATGGCGGGTAATTGGCCGGTAGCATTCATCAGCCAATCGGGCAAATCACTGGCCGGTTCTGGCTCTGGGGTGGCTGGTGCGGCAAGCGGGTTGGTTCCGCCCATGCTCTTCAGCCAGTCCGGCATCTCTTCTTGAATTGGGCCAGTGATGGGGCCAGTCACTTCGCCACTCGCTGGTGATGGTATAACGGGCGTGGGCGGCAACTGGCCGGTGGCATTCATCAACCAATCCGGCAAATCACTGGCCGGTTCCGGTTCTGGCGTGGCTGGCGCGGCAAGCGGGTTGGTTCCGCCACTACCGCCCATGCTTTTCAGCCAATCCGGCATTTCTTCTTGAATGGGGCCAGTAATCTCACCACTGGTGGGTGTTGGTTCTGGCGTAACCGGAATGGCAAATGGCGCCGTGCCGCTAATAGAGCCGCTCATGCCGTGCAACCAATCAGGTGTTTCTGCTTGAATAGGTTCAGCGGCGGCCGGTGTAGTAATGGGGCCGGTTGCGCCCATGCTCTTGAGCCAATCCGGCACTTCTTCTTCAATTGGGCCAGTGATGGAAATAGGGCCAGTGCCTTCACCACCCAGTGGCTCAGCGGCTGGCGTGGCGGGCAGTTTGCCCGTGGCGTTCATTAACCAGTCCGGCATATCGCCGCTAGCGGTGGCGGGTTTTTCCGCATCGAGTGGGCCGGTGGCCGCCTTTAGCCAGTCAGGCATATCGTCATCACTGGCCATGGCCGGTTTTTCTGCCTCAGATTCTAAGGGGCCAGTAGCACCGGCACCCATGGCCTTGAGCCAATCCGGCATCTCACCCGATTCTGACTCCGCGCTTGGGCTGGGCTCAACTAACGGTTTACTGGCCGCCTTCAACCAATCTGGCACAGGAGCATTCTCAGTTGGAAGTGGCTTTAGTTCATCGGTGGCCGCTTTGAGCCAAGCGGGCACCGGGCCAGCCCCTTCTGGCTCGGTTTTTAGGGCCGGCAAATCGCCGGTGTTGCGCAACCATTCCGGAATATCTAAATCTTCCGGCGGGATGTGAATCTGCTGGCCGAACGGCTTAGTGCCGCTTTCTAGGCCTTCATCCCCACTGCCCAGCGGCTCAGTTTTAGCGCCCGGCTTGAGGGCTTTACCGCAGTATTGGCAATTATCCAGAAAATCTGGATTGGAGCGGCCGCAGTTAAGGCATTGCAAAATGGCCATGTGCTAATCCCCGTATGGCCGATCCAGCGCCAAGAGTACGCGCAGGCCAGTGGCCAACACGCCCAGCGCCATGCCGATGAGTAAGCCGCGCGCCCCCGCTACCGCCAACACTTGCGTAATGCCGGGCCAAAAGACCTTGGCCCAAAACGTGCCCAAATCTTGCAATTCACCTTGTGCGAACAAACTCGGGCCAAGGTTGAACACGGCCAAAACGGCAGTGGCTAAAAATACCAACAGCAAAAAAGAGGGGCGGCGGCGCAGAAGCCGCATGCCTGCAAAGACCAGCACAAACAATAACAGCGCGGAGAGTGCGGCACTGGTGGGGGCAATAATGTGGCGGAACGGAAAATCATTCAGGGCAATTTGAGTTTCACGAGCAATGGGGCCATTCTCGCCAAAATACGGCAACAAGCCCAAAATCAGCGTAATGCCAAAGCCCAGCACCATAAAAATGCTGTACCAACCGGAACCTTGGCTCACTAATCGGTTGAGGTGAACGCGTAACAAATTGAATACGCCGGCCATCACCGCCACCGCCATCAGCAGTGCGCCCCACCCCAACAACACTTGACGGAGATCGGCCAGCCCATCAACCAGCAGGGTAAGCAGAGTTAGCCAGCCCGTGAGCAGGGCCACCACTGCCAACACCACATTTCCAAAGCGCACGTTCTTAAGCATTAAATCAGTCCGAGTGATTTGAGAACAACACCCACCACCATACCCACAATCACCATCCAGCGCAATACATCTTGCGCGCGTAAGGCGGCCACTTGCCCCGGGTTCTGACTGAGGTATGCGCCACTGGCATACACATCTTCACCCAGCAATGTTTGGTCAGCCGTGGCCAGCAAAACCGCTTGGCCCGATAAATCACTGCTCGCGCCCAACGTGGCCACTTTTTGCCGTTGGCTGGCTTCGGTAAGCAGGGCCACTTCCGGCCCCACCGGCCCAATAATGAGGTTGCTGGCAATGGCGTCATCTTTTACCAGCGGCGTCAGGCCAGCGGCCATACTCAAGGGTGAAAGGCCCACCACTTGCGCGGCGTTGCCCGTGTAGCGTTCGCTAGCATTTTGTTCGCGGTAAATCTGGCGGAGCACATCATGCGTGAGGAGCGCGCTGGCCCCATCCGCAGAAGTGATAACGGGTGGCCTATCGCTGATGGCGGCCACGCCGGCAATTTGGCTGGCTGTGTTCAAGCCCGCCAACATAGTTACCGTTTCGGTTTGGCCCAGCGCCCCACTGCCCACCGAAACGTGCAGGCGGCGGCCAGATTCCACCGCCTCGCCAATTTGTGTGGGCAAATCATTGAGTGGCGCGAGTTCTCTCAAACCTATCGGCTTAGCGCCGGGCCGCCGCGCCGCTACGCTAAAGAACACCAGCACCAACGCAAACAGTAATAGCACGCCAAGGGCGGCCAGAGTTACCATGTTTCACCCGCCTCCGTAAGCTGTTGCGCCAAACTTTGCATTGCCGTTGGGTCTTCTAACACGTGCGCTAATGCGGTAGCCGTATCCGCTTCGGTGAACACCTGCGCTACTGGTGCTAAGGCATACAGCACTTGCGCGCCGAGGTAAGTTAGCGGCCCCGGGCCAGCATCTAAAACGGAAGCCACCAACCCATGCAAGCCTAAGGCCCGCAAGCGTGTTACAAGGGGCATTAGGGCAGTTTGAGAGGACATGGCGCGCGAGTATAGCACAGAGGTTTTTTCAGACAACTCAACATGGAAGCAGATTGCACGTTATGTGCCACTGAAAATGATTGTACTTGGCCGGACTCGCAGGGTCAAGCAACGTTTGGTTTCTAAGTGTGTTTAGAGTAGAGTACACTGGGCCACATTCAAAATACCAACTCCCAAAACCCAACAGGAGCTACCATGCACAAACACCTGCTGATTTTCAACCCCAACTCCGACCGTGGACGTTCCGGCCAGAAGGCCGCCGACTTGCGGGCCATGGTGGAAAGTTTGGGCGGCGCGGATTGGCGCGGCACGGAGTACCCCGACCATGCCGCCGAAATTGCCGCGCAAGCGGAGGGCTACCAAACTGTGGTGGCGTTGGGCGGCGATGGCACGGTGCATGAAGTGGTAAACGGGCTAATGCAAATTCCAGCGGAGCGCCGCCCTAAGCTGGGCATGGTGCCCATTGGCTCTGGCAATGATTTTGCGTTTGCGGCGGGCGTGCCGCTGGATAACGCGCAAGAAGCGGTGCGCGGCGCCCTCACCGGCTCACCCAAATGGGTGGATATTGGCCTCATCAAAGATGGTTCGGGCCGCAGTGAATACTTTGATAACTCCGTGGGCATGGGCTTTGATGCGGCCATCAACATCCGAAGCCGGCAGATTACATTTTTATACGGCTTCGTCATGTATCTTTCGGCCACCTTGCTTTCTATCGCATTCAGCTTTGATGCGCCGCGCTTGAAAGTGAAATACGATGGCGGCACACTCGATCAAAACATCATGATGATTACGGTGGGCAACGGCCCGCGTGAGGGCGGCGGCTTCCTCACCACGCCCGCCTCCAAAATTGATGACGGCCAACTAGATTTTGTGTACATCAATAAACTCTCGCGCTTCAAAATGCTCCAACTGCTTCCTAAAGTGATGCAAGGCACGCACACCACTGACCGAGATGTAACCATCAAGCAAACCACTTCGTTGGTGTTGGATTCAGACCGTGCCCTGCCCATTCACATTGATGGCGAGTTATTTGCGCCTTACGAAGCCAACGTGCGCCACATCGAAATTAGCCTACTCCCCAAAGCTTTGCAGATTGTGGTGTAAGTTTCCTTTGTTTCCCGCGTTTCCAATTTTTAGGGAAAATAGGGAAAGGAAGGAAAATGCCACCCCTTGAACGTGTTCTCGCAGATTATGATGCTGGCCTCCTGCGCCGCGTGGCGGAGTTGTGGGCGGTGGAACTTTCGCCCGCCAGCCAAAAAGAATTGGCGCAAGAATTACAACTTGCTCTGCTGAATGCGGAACGTGTGGCGGCGATGGTGAACGCTTTGCCTGTTGAAGCCCGCACCGCGTTAGAAGCCGTGCGGCAGGCCGGTGGCCGTGTGCCCTTAGCTACCTTCACGCGCTCGTACGGCGAAGTGCGCGCCATGGGGCCAGCCCGCCGGGAGCGCGAACAGCCCTGGGCCAATTCCCCCTCTCCCGCTGAAGTGCTGTGGTATCGCGCCATCACCGCGCACGGCTTCTTTGAAAGCGGCGGCCCCGCGCAAGAGTACGTCTTCATCCCCGATGATTTGTTGAAGTTAATTCCAGAGCCGCCTGCACCGCCACCGCCACCGCCGCCCGGCCATGCTGTGCCCGCACCGGAAACTTTCACCGCCGCTGAGCCGTGGCTGGCGGATGATGTGGTGACGCTCCTCGCCTTTGCGCAAAGTGTGCCGCTGAAACTAGAAGGCGGCACGCACACCACCAAACTTCCCGCCAGCGTGCGCCACTTCCTGCGTATGCCAGAAGCGCTAGATTTGTGTTTTCAATTGGCGCTGGAACTAAAACTGCTCACGGGCCGCCCGCTCAAGCCGGATGCCGCGCAAGTGCGCCCTTTCTTAGAGCAACCGCGTTGGGGCCAAGCGCGCGAGTTGGCCGAAGCGTGGCGCAACTCTAAAAATTGGAATGATTTGCGCCGCTTGCCACATCTTACTTTTGAAGGAAGCAATTGGCACAATGAACCTATCAGCGCGCGCGCCGCTATTCTGAAATTACTGGCTGAAGTGCCGTCCGGCGAGTGGTGGGATTTAGACTCTTTTATCGCCGCCGTTAAAACCCGCCTACCAGATTTTCAGCGGCCAGCCGGAGAATATGAGTCTTGGTACATTCGGGAGGCGGCCACTGGCGCGTATCGGCGCGGCTTTGAAAATTGGGATGCCGTGGATGGCGCTCTGGTGCGCTTCTATATTGAAGGCCCACTAAAGTGGTTGGGAATGATTGATGTAGGGGCGGATGGCCATCCGCCCGTAACCAATAAATTTAGACTCACCCCCGCCGGCGCTACCTTCCTCCACCAGCAACCATCGCCCGCTGAAATTGAAGCCGAAAAAATTCACATCGGCTCCAACGGCGTGGTGCGTGTGGCCCTCAACACCAACGCCTATTTGCGCTTCCGCGTGGCCCGCGTCACCAAATGGATGACGCTCAGCGAAGACGCGCATTTGTATCGGCTCACGCCGTCCTCGCTCAAGCGCGGCGTTAAGCAGGGCGTGAGCTTGCAACGCATCACGCAGTTTTTGCGCGAAGTGGCCGACGAGCCGGGCCTGCCGCCCACGATTTTGGCCGCTATGCAACGCTGGGCACGCAGTGGCAGTGAAGCCACCATCAAAGATACAACGGTGCTCAAACTTCAAAACGCCGAATTGCTAGAAACGCTCCAGCGTACGCCCCGCCTCAAAGAATTATTGGGCCAGCCGCTTGGCCCAGCCGCCGTGGAAGTGCGCCGCGAAGACGCTGACCGTTTACGCAATCTGCTGGCAGAATTAGGCATCTTAGCCGACTGACTTGGGCGGCTGTATAATTCGCCATCGCTCATCAACGCGATAAACAATTTGCGTTATCAGCGCAATCTGCGTCCAAAAACCACCCGCATTTCTTAAAGCTCAACATGAACGAAATCCTCACCCGCGTGACTGATGCCTTTATTCAAACTTACAACGCTGAACCGGCTTTTATTGCCCGTGCGCCGGGCCGCGTAAATTTGCTGGGCGAGCATGTAGATTACAACGCTGGCTTTGTTCTGCCCATTGCCATTGACCGCGCCGCCTACGTGGCCGCCCGCCCGGTGGAAACCGCGCACGTCACTTTGCGCGCGCTGGATGTGAAAGAGCAAGGCACTTTTCGGCTTAACAATTTAGATGCCAAAACGGATGCCAGCAACAAACCCATGAAGGGCTGGATGAAATACATGGCGGGCACGGCGTGGGCGCTGAAGGAGCGCGGCCTGAGTGTTGCGCCGGTGGATGCGGTGATTACGTCCGATGTGCCGCGCGGCGCGGGCCTCAGTTCCTCCGCCGCGGTGGAAGTGGCGTACGCTACCCTGTGGCAAAAGCTGGGCGGCTGGCCCCTCACGCCGATGGAAAAAGCGCAAGCTTGCCAACGCGCTGAGAACGCGTACGTGGGCGTGAACTGCGGCATCATGGATCAATTTGCTTCGGCGTGTGGCAAAGCGGGGCACGCGCTTTTGCTAGATTGCCGCTCACTGGAATGGCAAACGGTTACGCTCCCGCCCGGCGTGGCCGTGGTGGTGGCGGATACGATGGTGCGGCGCGAACTGGGCGCGAGTGAATACAACGTGCGGCGCGCGCAGTGTGAGGAAGCGGTGAAGATTCTCAGCGGCCCCTTGCCCGGCATTCAAGCCCTGCGGGATGTGTCTGTGGCAGATTTCAACCGGCACGCGCACCTTTTGCCGGCCTTAGTAGCCCAACGCGCCCGCTATGTGGTGGAAGAATGTGACCGGATGCTATCAGTTCCGGCACTATTACAAAGTGGCGATGCGGCCAGCTTTGGCCAACTAATGAATGCGTGCCACACCGGCTTGCGAGATTTATACAACGTTTCTTGCCCTGAGCTGGATGTGATGGTGAGCGCCGCGCAAACAATTACGGGCTGTTATGGCGCACGGCTCACCGGCGCAGGTTTTGGCGGTTGCACCGTTAACCTAGTAGCCGCCTCCGCCGCAGAAAGTTTTACGCAAGAGCTAGCCGCCCGTTACCAAAAATCCACCGGCAAAAAACCAGATATTTACGTCTGCACCGCTTCGGATGGGGCTGGGGTGCTGTAACTCTTCGGCAGACTTCCGAGGTGCACGCATCGGAGGTCTTGAAGCCTGCGACTCAACTCACGGCAATTTAATTGCCTCTACCGAAGTCCACGGAAGCGGGGTGGAAATATCAGTGTGGCCTAAACTACGTGCTAAATCATCAGAAGTTCTCAAAAAATCCTTAGGGCCAAAATACATTTTTGTAATCGCCACTTCATCGATGGTATTAACTGAAGATTTAGATAATTCACCAAACCCAATGAAACCCTCATCGTTATACCAGATGTAAAGCGACTGTGGTTTGCCTATCGTGGGATCTTGAGTTATCAAGTAGTCTGTTGGTTCGCCCAGGCAACCCCGAATATCACTTAAGTGCACACTGTTGCGTTTCCAGAAAATCCCCATATAGCGCGGGTAATAGGTATAAGGCTCTGTTGGGTAAGCCAACCAATAATCGGCTTTCAGGGTTTCCCAATGAATTTCATTCAAAGAGGCCAACGGGGAATTGGTTTTTAGTTCGATTTGATTGCGGTTTAATAAATACTCTTCGCTCACCCAATTCATCATTTCGCTATTTATCGAAGTCCAAGCGGGTTGATTAGAAAATCCAGCACCTTTGATTTCATCACAAGTGGATATGGGATACACAGAGGCAAAAAAGGGCGCAAGCGCCAGCAGTAAACGAAAAACTGATAAACCAAAGAAATAAGTAATTAAGAATAAAGATCGGGATTTTCTAAAGTGCGTCTTGATTTCTGCAGAGCCAACCCTATAAATGCTTAGCAATAAACTAAACAGAGCGATTCCGCCTAAACCCATCTGCATATTCAGCGATATTTGATAGCCAAGCCAATCGGCAACAACTCTGACAAGATAACTGACACCGAACCAAATAATTCCAAAAAGAATTACTTGGGCGATGATGGCTAAACAACCCGATGATGTATTAAGCTTAACAGGCTCATTCCCCCACTTTTCTAGTTTTTCGGAGAAAGATTCTTTCTTCATAACCCCTCACAATAAATTACCCGCCCCCACCCTTCAAATAAATTCCGGCGGGGTCTAAGTCTTCTCGGAGCAAGCGCAGTTCTTCGGCGGTGGGCGGTTCTGTGGCACGCACCTCAGCGGCCACTTTTAGCGGCCAGCCGGTTTGCGCTAACGCCTCGGCCACCGTGCGCGCCGGATGGAGCGCGGTGAGCATCAGCTCACCCGTAGCATCTGGTTCTAGCAAACCAATATCCGTTACCACGGCTTGTGGGCCGCCACCCCGCACGCCGCTGGCCGCGCGAGAGCCGTGGCCTTGCAAGTGGCCGGCGCCGGTTACAAAATCACACTTTTCTGGGAAGCGCCGTTTTTGGTGCGGCGTGAGGAAGTAGGTGCGATTGGCCCACGCGGCAATTTCTGCACTGCCGCCGGAGCCGGGCAAACGCACTTTGGGGTTTTCATACGGCCCAATTACAGTGGCGTTCACGTTGCCATACCGGTCAATCTGCGCGCCACCCAAAAAGCCCACATCAATCGGCCCGCGTTGCAAATAAAAGGCAAAAATCTCATACATGGAGCAAATGGCCGCCGCACCAGAAACCAACGTCGGGTCTCCAATGGAAAGCGGCAGGCGCGCAGGCTGAGCGCCAATCACGCCGGCTTCATAAATCATAGTGAGGTTGGGGGCGTGGGTAAGGCGGGCTAAGTTGCAGGCCAAGTTGGGCAAGCCCACACCCACAAACACCACATCACGGTCACGGATGAGGCGGGCGGCGTTCACCGTCATCAATTCAGCAGGAGAGTAAGTCATGCGCGGATTTTACCGCAAGCAACAAAAAAGCCGCTGGAAGTTTTCCAGCGGCTTGAACAGTTACGCGTTGGCTTACGGAACAGTCTTCAAGTAAGCGATGATATCGGCCACATCTTGCTTGAGCAGGGTGGTGCTGTAATTGTTGGGCATGGTGGTAGTGGTAGCTTGCCACGTGGCACCCGTGTACGGCGCCACAATGTAAGCGGCTGGGTTCACAATGCTCTCAAACAGGTATTGCTCAGCAGTAGTAGCTTTGCCGGCATAACCCGCTTCGGCAATCCGGGCTTCCGCTTGTTGGGCAATGTTCTTACCGGTTAGCTCTTTAGCAGATTCCCAAGCCGGGCCAACGGCGGGCGCACCCGCCACGTGGCAGGCTTGGCACGCCGTCACCAACGTTGCACCACGGGCGGCATCACCGGTGGGCAATTCAATCGTTGGGTCAGTGCCCGCCGCATTCGGGTTAGGCGTGGCCGTGGCCGAGGGGATTTTGCCATCTGGGCCACGGAAGGCCTCGCCCCAGTTCATCACAAACGCTACCAGCGCATCCACTTGGTCATCCCGCAGAGGGCCACCATAGGCTTGGCCAAAGGTAGGCATGCGTTGGCCGCGGTCACCAATCGCCGCTGAAAAACGCGGACGGCCGGCGGCAATCGCGTTGCGAATGTAAGCTTCGGTGGTATTGGCCCAGCCAAATTCCTTTAAGCGTGAGCCGTTAATCAAATCCAGCGCGTTGAGCGCCGGGCCAATGCCACCTTCGCCGTTGGGGCCGTGGCAAACGACGCACTGCGCTTCATACAGCGCCGCGCCGGTTTCAATCTTACGTGCATCGTACGCCGTGGCAAAGCTAGACATGCGGTCTTGCTCAGTCACCGCCACATAGCCTAGCACCACCATCATCAAAACGATACTAAAGGTTCCAGTGAGTACACGCCCAATCATTGTATGCTCCTCAGCCGCGAATTTTTCGCGCCCTTACGGGCCTTGGCGATAATTGGCATCGCGGTGAATGTAGGTGGTTTGGCAAAACTCGCGCGTGTTGCCAACGGTACAAGGCGTAGCCTCTGCGCCGGGGCCGCCTTCCCAAATAATGCGGAAGGTGACGCGCTTGAGGCCCACTTGCTTCTCTTCAATAATGATGAAGCCTTGACCATCGCGCAAGCCTAAGCCGGAACTGGGTACGAGACCTTTTCGTTCGTTTTCGTCCGCCACTTCCTCAGCGTGG
>JAEURM010000079.1 GCA_016789245.1 Anaerolineales bacterium | reverse complement strand
CGGATATTTGCGCGCGCATTGCTCACAGATAAACCACGTCTCTTTGTAAAACTGCAAGCGGCCCGGGTCATCGCCCGCCGCGCGCGTGGTGTGAGAAACGCAATGTGGGCAACGCAAAATTTCAATCAAATCGGGGCTGATGTTCATAGAAGACTCCTTGCAAAGATTTTACCAGCGTCAGGCCGTTGTTTGGATGCGGATGATACGGTCTAGCCCGGCCCAATCTTGAAAGAGTTGCACGTGCGCGGCAGGAAAAACGGCTTGCGCGAGGGCGTGAGCGGCTGGGCCTTGTGTGTGCCCAATCTCCAGCAGTATTAGCCCACCGGCGTGCCAGTGGCGGGGCGCATCAGTTAGCAGGCGGCGCACCCACAGCAAGCCATCTGGGCCACCATCTAAAGCCAATAGCGGTTCATGGCGGCTCACCGGCAACGCGCGGGCTACATCCGTAGCAATGTACGGCAACTTGGCGGTGAGGAGGTGAAACTGCGCGGGCAGATAGTTGAGAGCAGACAGTAAATCTGATTTAAAAAACGAAAGCCGCTCAACTACTCCGTGCCGCGCGGCGTTGGCTTGGGCTACGGCTAGTGCTTCTTCAGAAATATCCAATGCCGTTACGCTGGCCCGCGGGCACTTCACCGCCACAGTTACCGCAATACACCCAGAACCCGTGCCCACATCTAAAACCCTCAACTCGCTTCGTGTGCCTTCGTGTTCCTTTGTGGATAAATACTCCAACGCTAAATCCACCAGCAACTCAGTTTCTGGGCGCGGCACAAGCACGTGTTTATTCACTAAAAACTCTAAGCCGTGAAATTCTTTGTGCCCCACAATGTACGCCAGCGGCACGCCCTCAGCGGCGCGGTGTACGTCCGCTGTAAATTGTTGCTGTTCAGTTTCAGAAAGGAGGCGTTCTGGGTACGCCAGCAGGTGGGCGCGGCTCACGTTCAATACGCGGGCCAGTAAAACTTCAGCCGTCAGGCGGGGAGAATCTGTGTGGGCGAGTTTAGCAGTTGCCGAATTAAGGAAGAAGGAAGTAGGAGGTAGGAGTTCTTCTTCCTTTTTCCTACTTCTTTCTTTTTCTAACTCATTCGTCATCGTCACTGGCCACCGCCATTGGCAGGGCTTCACCGGCCAGCTTAGCGGCTTGCTCGCGCGCGGCCAACTCATCAATAAACGTATCTAAATTACCATCTAGCACGCCCGGCAAGTTGTAGCTAGAAATGCCAATGCGATGATCGGTTACGCGCGATTGCGGGAAATTGTAGGTGCGGATTTTTTCACTACGCTCGCCAGAGCCTACTTGGGCTTTGCGCTCAGCCGCTTCGGCTTGCTGGCGTTTGGTGGCTTCAATATCGTACAGCCGCGCGCGCAAAATGCCCATCGCGCGCAAACGGTTCTGCGTCAGGGAGCGCTCATCTTGGCACGTTACCACTAACCCGCTGGGCAAATGGGTGATGCGCACCGCCGTGGCGTTCTTCTGCACGTTTTGGCCACCCGCGCCGTTCGCGCGGTAGGTATCCAGCTTAATATCGTTCGGCGGGATATTAATTTCCACCTCGCCCATTTCCGCCAGCACGGCCACCGTTACCGTAGAAGTATGAATGCGGCCCGCCGATTCCGTCAGCGGCACACGCTGAACGCGATGCACGCCGGACTCAAACTTAAGCCGTGAGTACGCGCCCGCGCCGCGCACTTCAAACACCACTTCTTTGTAGCCGCCCACGCCCGTATCATTGGCCGAAAGGATTTCCGTTTTCCAGCCGCGCTCTTCCGCGTAACGGGTGTACATGCGGAACAAATCCGCCGCAAAGATGCCGGCCTCATCGCCACCCGCGCCCGCCCGAATTTCAAAAATCACGTTCTTCTCATCGCGTGGGTCTTTGGGCACCAGCAAAATTTTCAGCCGCTCTTCCAGTGGGCTTTGCCGTGCTTCCAGCTCACGCACTTCTTCGGCGGCTATCTCGGCCATGCCCGGATCTTCTAGCAACGTGCGTGCGCCCGCTAAATCGCTCAGCAGTTGTTGGTACTCGCGGTAAGCGGCCACTACTGCTTCCATGCTGGCACGCTCCTTGGCGTACTCGGCAATTTTGCTAAAATCTCCGTTCGCGCCGGAGGCCATCAGTTCATTCAATTCTTCAAAGCGGGCTTCAATCCCCGCGAGTTTATCAAGCATAGGTGTTTACCAGAAAACGGAATCCAGATTACAGAACAAAGATAAGGAGTCAGCATTCAGGAGCCAGAAAGTATTCTTCTAGCTTCTGAGTTCTGACTCCGGATTGCTAAAGGTTGCTAGCCCGCCGCTTTGAGTTTGGCGATGATTTCTTGAAACTTAGCTTCGGCCTCGGCTTTGGGGAATTGCGCCGTGCCCGCGCCCTTATGCCCACCACCACCGTATTCACCCAAGAGCTTGCCCACATTGGTGTGGCAGGTGCGGTTAAAAATGCTGTGGCCCAAAGAAATGGTGCTGATGGTGCCGCCTTTGCCATCATAGAACCGCGCGGAAACGTTGGCTTGCGGAAAGAGCGTGTACACCAAAAACCGGTTACCGGGCGGCACGGCCGGCAGATTGCGGAAGTCCGTAATGACCACGTTGCCGTCTACCTGCGAGGTGGCGAGCAAGGCTTCCTTGAAGTTTTCATCTTCTTCCAACAGCCGGCCGGTCATCGTCTTCACTTCTGGGATTTCCAGAATTTCCGCCAGTGGTTTGTTCTTCAGCCAATCAATCAACATGATGAAGTACATTTGCAATTCAATGTCCTTCAAGCCGGTGCGCGGGTCAACCGTGTAAGAAAGCAGAACGTAGCCTTGCGGGTTGGTTACGTCTTCCATGGAAAGTTGTGCACTATCAATTAAATCCGTAGCGGCCACCAATTCTTTAAACTGGCCCAACTTGGCATCACCACCGTAATAATCGTAAATCAGCCGCGCGGCACTGGGGGAAAGTGCAAACTTGCCGGGGATGTTGGTGAAGGCCGCCATCGGTGCGCCCAAATCTTCCTCCGAGGCGTGATGATCAAACCATAACACCGCGTTGGGGTGGAACGGCAAATTGGCCAGCACGGAATTTTCTGGCACAACCGTTTTGCCATCCTGAATATCTTTGGGGTAGGCAAATTGAATCGCTTCAATATGCTCCACCGAAGAAAGCAGGACGGCGCAAACCAAACCATCCCAATCTGCACGAGTAATTAGGCGCATACGAGTGCTCCTCTGACGTTCTTCTGATACATCCTCTGAGATTATAGCCTGACATGGGTGAAAGTGTGGCAGTTTGCTATTGGGCTGGTAGTGTTTCCGGCACTTTCTCAGCGGACATTTCATTGACTCATAACTTTTAGGAACGGTATAATCTTTATGGACACGTTAGCACTCTCGACCCGAGAGTGCTAAAAGATTAACGTTATGGAACCTATATCCGAGCGCCAAGAGTTCATCCTAAGCTTAGTTGTACGAGAATACACGGACGCCGCCATGCCCATTAGTTCCAAGGGCTTGGTGGAAAAGTACAACTTGGATGTGAGTTCAGCTACAGTGCGGAATGAACTGGCCGCGCTCACTGATGCTGGCTATTTAGAGCAACCCCACACCTCGGCGGGCCGCAAGCCCAGTGAGGCGGGTTACCGCTATTTTGTGCAACGGCTGATTGGTGAATCTGAATTACCGATTGCCGAGCAAAACACCATCACACACCAGTTTTACCAAACGCGGGGTGATAGCGATGGCTGGATGCGGCTGGCGGCCTCCGTGTTGGCGCAACATGGGCGCGGCGCTAGTTTGGTTACAGCGCCACGCCAGCAACAGGCCCGCTTCAAACATTTAGAGTTAATTGCCACGCAAGGCCGGATGGTGCTGTTGGTACTCGTGCTCAACGGTGGCGAAGTGCGCCAGCAAATGCTCACTTTAGCCGAGCCGGTAACCCAAGATGCCCTCAGCACTGCCGCGCAACGCATTACCCATTTGTGCACGGGCAAAGATACGGAAAGCGTGAACGCCATCATTCCCTCGGCCTCCGCGCTGGAGCAAGATGTGCTGAAGCTGGTGGCGGAAATGATGCACAAAACAGAAGCGTATGCCGCGTGGGATGTGTTCCGGGATGGCGTGGCCAACGTGCTGGCGGAGCCGGAGTTTGCCTCCAGTGATTCCGCACGGCAGGCTTTGCGCGTGCTGGAAGAACGGGCGTACTTGGAAGATTTTCTCACCCGCGCGGTGGCGCCCACGGTGGGCAGTGTGCAGGTGGTAATTGGCGGTGAGAACGCGTGGCAAGAATTGAAGGATTGCTCCATGGTGCTGGCACGCTACGGCGTACCCGGTTATGCCACGGGCGCGGTGGGCGTGCTTGGCCCGCAACGCATGCCGTATGGTCGCGCTATTTCCACCGTGCGGTTTGTGGCTGGGCTGATGAGCAATTTAATTTACGAAATCTATTTTGAATAATTGAGCATCGAAATCCGCAAATTGCGCGAAGAAACTTTCGTGTAATTCGTGCATTTCGGTGCGGGAAAGAAATGGCAGACCAAGAGCAAGTGACCCAAAACGAAAATGGCGCAACGCAAGCCGAAGCCGCTGAACTTTCGGCGCTGGAGGCTTTGCAAGGCGAGCTGGAAGCCGCCAAGGCCAAAGCCGCCGAAAATTTAGAGGGCTGGCAACGCACGCAGGCCGAATTCCAAAATTACAAACGCCGTGTGGAGCGAGACCGGATTGATTTCCAAAACGGCGTAACCGGCAAGATTATTGCACGGTACGTGGACGTGCAAGACGATTTTGACCGTGCTATGAAACATCAACCGGCTGAGGGTGAATTGGCGCAGTGGGCGCAGGGCATTGGCTCCATTTACCGCAAGTTCCAAAACGTGCTGGAGGCGGAAGGCGTAACGCGCATTGAAGCCGAAGGCCAGATGTTTGACCCCAGCGTGCATGAGGCGGTGGTGCATGAAGCGAGCGAGACGCACCAATCCGGCCAAATCATTGAAGTTTTGCGGCACGGCTACAAAATCGGCGAGCGCGTTATCCGCCCGGCGCTGGTGAAGGTGGCACAATAATAAAAACAGAGTGTCGCGTGTCGGGTGTCAGAGTGTCAGTCCAAGATTGACTCTCGACACTTTGACACCAGACACTGGTCTTAAGGAGTTTCTCAACATGGCAAAAATTATCGGCATTGACTTAGGCACAACCAACTCGGTGGTGGCCGTAATGGAAGGCGGCGAACCCACCGTCATCCCTTCGTCTGAAGGTTCACGGCTTATTCCCTCCGTGGTGGCCGTTAACCCGAAGAATAGCGAACGCACGGTGGGGCAAGTGGCGCGGCGGCAAGCGGTGCTTAATCCAGAGAACACCATTTTCTCCGTCAAGCGTTTTATGGGCCGCAAATTTAATGACGCAGAAGTGCAAAGGGCACTGAAGGTGGTGCCGTACAAAGTCACCGCGGCTTCTAACGGTGATTGCCGCGTGACGTTGGGCGGCAAGGATTATAGCCCGCCCGAAGTCAGCGCAATGATTCTGCAAAAGATTAAGGCCGATGCCGAAGCCTACTTGGGCGAAACCGTAACCCAAGCCGTTATCACCGTGCCGGCCTATTTCAATGATAGCCAGCGCCAAGCCACCAAAGATGCAGGCCGCATTGCCGGTTTGGAAGTGCTCCGCATCATCAACGAACCCACTGCTTCTTCTCTGGCGTACGGCCTAGACCGTAAGAAGGAAGAAAAGATTGCGGTGTATGACTTGGGCGGCGGCACGTTTGATATTTCTATTTTGGACGTGGGCGATGGTGTGTTTGAAGTGAAATCCACCAACGGCGATACGTTCTTGGGTGGCGATGACTTTGACCAACGCATTATCAACTGGGCGGCGGACGAGTTTAAGAAAGACCAAGGCATTGATTTACGCAATGACCGCCAAGCTTTGCAACGGTTGAAGGAAGCGTCTGAGAAAGCCAAGATTGAGCTTTCGACCGTGACGCAAAGCGAAATCAACCTGCCCTTCATCACGGCGGATGCCAGCGGCCCCAAACACATGAACTTAACGCTCAGCCGCGCTAAATTGGAGCAGTTGTGCGATGACCTGATTCAACGCTCCATCCGGCCCGTTTCTCAAGCGTTAGATGATGCTGGCCTCAAGCCCAGCGACATTGACGAAGTGGTGCTGGTGGGCGGTATGACCCGTATGCCCGCCGTGCAAGAAGCCGTGCGCAAACTGTTTAACAAAGAACCCAACCGGAGTGTGAACCCGGATGAAGTGGTGGCCGTAGGTGCGGCCATTCAGGCTGGTGTGTTGGGCGGCGATGTGAAAGACGTTTTGCTGTTGGATGTGACGCCGCTGACGCTTTCCATTGAAACGCTGGGTGGCGTGGCTACACCACTGATTGAGCGCAACACCACCATCCCCACGCGCAAGAGCCAAGTGTTCTCCACCGCCAGTGATATGCAAACCTCGGTGGAAATTAAAGTGGTGCAAGGTGAACGCCCCATGGCGGCGGATAATAAACTCCTGGGCAACTTTATTTTGGATGGCATTCCCCCGGCGCCGCGCGGCACACCGCAAGTTGAAGTGACGTTTGATATTGACGCCGACGGCATTCTCAAAGTCTCGGCGCAAGATAAAGCCACCGGCAAGAGCCAACACATCACCATCACCGCTTCCTCCGGCTTGAGCAAGGATGAAGTGGAAAAGATGGTGAAGCAAGCAGAATCTCACGCCGCAGAGGATAAGAAGCGCAAGGAAGAAGTGGAAACGCGCAACACGGCGGATGCGGCGGCCTTCAACGCCGAGAAGCTCATCAAAGAATATGGTGACAAGATTCCGGCTGAGGTGAAGACTGAAGTGGAGGCCAAAACCGCTGACGTGAAGAAGGCGCTGGAAGGCAATGATTTGAGCGCCATGCGGGCGGCCACCGAAGCGTTGAACCAAGCCATTCAGAAGATTGGCGGCGCGATGTACGGCCAAGGCGGCGCTGGCCCCATGCCGGGCGCAGAGGGTGATGGCGGCCCCGGTGCGGGCGGCCAAAGCACTAAAGGTGGCGATGATGTGGTGGAAGGCGAATTTAAGGACGCGTAAGCGCCATGGGCATGGCAACCAAACGCGATTACTACGAAATCCTTGGCGTTCAGCGCAATTCCAGCGCGGATGAAGTTAAATCCGCGTTTCGGAAGCTGGCCAAACAATATCACCCCGATGTGAACAAAGAAACGGGGGCGGATGAAAAGTTCAAGGAAGTGAACGAAGCCTACGCCGTGCTTTCGGACGAGCAGAAACGCGCGGCGTATGACCGATTTGGCCACGCCGGTGTGAACGGTGGCGCTGGTGCGCCGGATTTCAGCGGCTTTGGCGGTGTAGAAGATATCTTTGATGCGTTCTTTGGCGGCGGTTTTGGTGGCACCCGTGGCAACCGCCGTGCGCCGCGCCGTGGCCAAGACTTGCGCTACGATTTGACGCTGACGTTTGACGAATCGATTGCGGGCGTTGAAAAAGAAATTGAAATTACGCGGCACGAAAGCTGTGAAACTTGCCGAGGCAGTGGCGCGGAGCCGGGCACACAACCTACACGGTGCGCCACCTGCAAAGGCACGGGCGAAGTGCGCCAAGTGCGCCAAACCTTCCTCGGCTCAATGGTAAATGTGGGCACTTGCCCCGCGTGCCGTGGCACCGGTGAAGTGATTGCCTCGCCGTGCAAAACGTGCAGTGGGCGCGGCGTGGAGCGCAAAACGCGGCGGCGCACTGTGCCAATTCCTGCTGGCGTCAACAATGGCACGCAAATTCGTGTTACCGGTGAAGGTGAGCCGGGCGTCAACGGCGGCCCGCAAGGCAATTTGTACATCGTCATTGGCGTTCAGGCGCACAAGTTTTTCCGCCGCCGCGAAGATGATGTTTTCTTGGAAGTGGCCGTGAGCATAGCGCAAGCCGCGCTGGGTGGTGATGTGCGCGGCAAAGGTGCGCCCCGGCCTCAGCGTGGCGGTAAAGGTGATTTATACGTCATCGTCAACGTCACCACACCTTCCCACCTAAGCCGTGAACAAAAGAAGCTGTTTGAAGATGAAAAGAAAGCGCAAGGCGCAGAAGCCAAGCCGCTAGAAAACGGCCTACTAGATAGATTACGCGATGCGCTGAGTGAGTGATAACAAAAAGCCCTGACGAACGTCAGGGCTTTTTGTTTGCGGGCCGCCAGCG
>JAEURM010000078.1 GCA_016789245.1 Anaerolineales bacterium | reverse complement strand
GATGCGCGGCGCGTATGAACCGGATGGCAGTTATTACTACTCATTAGAAGCTGTGCCTTATGTGATGTATTTTGATGGTGACCGCGCCTTGCACGGCCAATACTGGCATGATGCACTCGGCTACAAACGCTCACACGGCTGTGTCAATCTTGCGCCGCTAGATGCGCGCTGGCTGTATGACTGGAGCGCCCTCGGCACGCACGTGTGGGTGTTTGACCCATCGCAACCCGATGCCCATGCAGATGTGGTTGCGGAAGGGCCGTAATAAAAAAGGGAATTGGAGGATTAGAGAATTCTCTAATCCTCCAATTCTCAAACTTCATGAGCCTTCAAAAAAACTCTCACTGTTCTTTCTGCGGCGCGGCGTTTACAGAGACTAATTGGCCGCGCACGTGTGCGCAGTGTGGCAACGTGAGTTTTCTCAATCCGGTGCCAGTAACGGTGTTGGTGGTTCCGGTGGAAGCGGGCGTGCTCACCGTGCGCCGCAACATTGAGCCGCGCAAGGGCGCGTTGGCCCTGCCGGGCGGCTACATTAATTATGGAGAAACGTGGCAAGCGGCGGGCGCGCGTGAAGTATTTGAAGAAACCGGCTTGCGCGTTAATTCTGAAACCATCCGGCTGGTGGCCGTGCACAGCGCCACTAACGCTGAGCGCAACCCACTAATTTTTGGCGTGGCTGAGCCTCTGCCCGTCTGCGCCCTGGCCGCCTTTACACCGAACGAAGAGACGAGCGAATTGGTAGTGGTGCATGAGCCGGTGGAGTTAGCGTTTCCATTACACACGCAAGTATTGGTTGAGTTTCTTACCCGCTAAGACGCGAAGAGCGCAAAGAAATGTTGAAAAGACTTTTGAGTTTGAGTTTACTGTTGTTGTGTGCATTGAGCGCCGCCTCCGCGCACGCCGCGCCGCCGTGGCGAGCCACGCATCACGCTTCACGTTTCAAGCAATCTCTCAATTCCCCAGCTCTTCAATCCATTAATGAATTACCTCCCCTCTGCCCGGCCAGTTTGCAAATTCAGCGCGCGGCAGAATGCCCGGCCTTTGGCCCCAGCGCGTATTTAGAAGATGCGGCGGAAGCCGGGTTGGTTCTGCCTTTACCGGCCATTGCCATTTCTCCCACTCTGCCGTACCGCGGCCTCACCCTGCACGCTTACGCCCGCGTTATCACCAATACCGCGCAAGTGTTCCGCCACCCATCTGAGGCAGTAGCGGGCTTGCCGCCTCTGCGTGAATTTGAAAAAGGCTTTGTGTTTGTGAGCGCGTTGGGCCGCGTAAAATTTGCAGGTGAAGAATTTCTGCAAATCAACCGCAGTGAGTGGGTGCGGGCCGAGGCGGTGGAAGAATCGCGCCCCTCTAGTTTTGGTGGCCAGTTTTTTGGCGGCTCACCGCCCGGCGCGGTGGGCTGGGTGATTAACACCGTACAAGTCAGCGGCACACCCGGCGCCCCGCCCGCGCCCGAAGCGCAATTTGTGGGCCGCTATTCCTTTATTACGCCGCTCAATGTGGCCCGCGTGGGTGAGTGGGATTGGTATGAAGTTATCCCCGGCGGTTGGGTGGAACAACGCAACTTGGGTTTAGTGCGGCCCTCGCCGCCGCCCGGCGCACCAGCCGATGTAATTGCGGTGGATACGTACGAACAAACTATGGGCGTGTATCGCGGCGGGCAACTGGTGTTTGCCACATTGGCTTCCAGCGGCTCCCGATACTTTCCCACGCGGCCCGGCACGTTTAGCGTGTGGGCCAAGTTCACCTATGGCCGCATGACGGGCGTGTACCGCGAAGACCGCAGTGATTACTACTTTCTAGAAGATGTGCCGTGGATTTTGTACTACGATGGTGACCGCGCCCTGCACGGCGCGTACTGGCACGATAGCTTTGGCATTCAAACCTCGCACGGCTGTGTCAATCTCTCCCCGCGTGATTCGCGCTGGCTGTTCAACAACACCAACGTGGGGGATGCGGTAGTGGTGTTTAGCTCCCGCTAACTTCAACCAACCCAATTTACCGCCATAGTTGAGTAGAATAGCGCCCTATGTCTTTTCTACACCGCTTAACGGAACTGCACCCGATTGTGTTGGATGGCGCCACTGGCTCAGAGTTAGACCGGCGTGGCGCAGATACGTCTCTGCCATTGTGGAGCGCGCGGGCGTTGATTGACGCGCAATCTACCCTTTTAGGCGTGCATCAAGATTACGTGCGGGCCGGGGCCGAGCTGATTACGGCCAACACTTTCCGCACGCACCGGCGTTCATTGGCCAAAGCGGGCGTGGGGGGCCAAGCGCGTGAACTTACATTTACGGCGGTGGAAATTGCCAAACGCTCCGGCGCGGCATTTGTAGCTGGCTCACTAGCCCCACTGGAAGATTGCTACGCGCCGGAGTTGGTGCCGCCGCAAGCCGAGTGCGAGGCGGAACATGCTGAGTTAGCGCAGAACTTGGCGGACGCAGGCGTGGATGTGATTTTGGTAGAAACCATGAACACCATCCGCGAGGCGGTAGCCGCCACACAAGCCGCGCTGAATACAGGCCGGCCGGTGCTCACCAGCTTTGTGTGCCGGAGCGATGGGCGGTTATTCTCCGGTGAAACGGTGACGGCGGCGGCGCAAGCCATTGCTCCGTTGGGGGTGAGCGGCTTATTGATTAATTGCACCCCCTCACCTAGCATTCATCAGCCATTCACCGAATTGCGCGAAAATGCCCCCCACTTATTGCGCACCGGCTTGTACGCCAACATTGGCCACACAGATGACATTAAGGGCTGGACGAACACCGAAGAAGTTTCACCGGCGGAGTATGCCGCTTTGGCGCAAGGCTGGCTGAAGCTGGGCGCGAGTTTGATTGGCGGTTGTTGTGGCACCAGTCCGGCGCACATCGCCGCATTGGCCGAGTTGGTTAAATCATCAAAGTAGAGACGCGCCACGGCGCGTCTCTACAAAATCATGGATACCTTTATGCCTCGTCTCAAAGTCATCATCATTTCTTTAGTGCTTGCTTCGCTGGCGTGCCAAACGGTGATGGGGCTAGATGCCACGCCCACGCCGAATGCCACCCGCACGCCCCGCCCCCAGCCCACCCAAGAGGCAGTGCCCACACTTTCAGTAGATTTGGTAACGGCCACGCCCGGCGGCGGCCTGGATGGGCCGCAATTCAATGCCAACGGTGTGCGGATTTGCAACTTCATTCCGGGCGTTTCCCAAGTAGCGGAAATGCCAGCCGAAATTACCACCGCCGCCACGCCGCAACCCTTCCCCACGCCCACGCCGCCACCCACCACGCAAGTGGATGCGGCCACCACGGATGAACAAATCAAAGTGTTCCGCGAGTTTTGGGAGGCCGTGCGTGATAACTACGTATATGAAGATTTTCAGGGCCGCGATTGGGAGGCGATTGGCGATAAGTATGAAGCCATCATCCGCCAAGGCTTAAGCAACGAAGACTTCCACTTTGCCATGTTTGCCATGCTCAACGAGTTGGGCGATGAACACTCCTCGTATCTCTCACCGGAGCAAGTGCGTGAGGAAGAAGAACAGCAAAACTCCGGCTTTAACTATGTAGGCATTGGTGCGTTAGTTTCCAATATCCCCGATACGGAGTATGTGGTGATTACGAGCGTGTTTCCGGGCAGTGCGGCGGAAGACGCTGGCCTGCGCCCACATGATGCCATCTTGAGCGTGGATGGCGGACCAGTGCGGGATGAGAACGGTGATGCCCGCACCTTGGGGCCGGAAGGCACGGACGTATCCATAGTGATGCGCCGCCCGGGTGAGCCGGAGCGTGAAGTGACGCTGACGCGCAAACGCATTGCGGGCGCGGCCCTGCCCATTGATTACTGCATGGTGCCTAACACGCGCATTGGTTACATCTACTTGCCCGGCTTTGATGATGAAACCATTGACGAACAAACGCGTGAGGCGTTAGAAAAGATGACGGCTGATGGCCCGCTGGACGGCTTGATTTTGGATAACCGGCAAAACGGTGGTGGCTCCAGCACAGTCGCACACCCGGTGTTGGGCTACTTCACCGATGGTTTACAAGGTTATTTCGTCAGCCGTAGTCAGCGTGACCGGTTTGATATTGACGGTGAGGATATCAATGGCTCACAAACGGTGCCGCTGGTGGTGATGGTAGATACAGGCACGGCTAGTTACGGTGAAATTGTGAGCGGCGTTCTGCGCCAATCGGGCCGCGCCAAAATTGTGGGCCAAATCACGTACGGCAACGTGGAGCGGTTGTGGGGTTTTGATTTTGGTGATGGCTCCCGCGCGTGGATTGCCAGTGAAACGTTTGAGCCGCTGGGCGAGACGAACGGGGTGTGGGAAGATACGGGCATTGTGCCCGATGTGCTGGTGCCCACGCGGTGGGATTTGTTCACCGAAGCCAATGACCCGGCGCTGGCAAAAGCTGTAGAATTACTTTTGGGTCGCTAGTCAGTTAGTCGAATAGTCAGCTAAGTGCGACTACTCGGCTAACCGACCAGACGACTATTTGACTAAAATGCCCGACGCACCCCGCAAGTACAAACTGATTACGGAAGACCAACTGCAAGCCGCGCGGCGTTTTTGGCCGCAGGTGAGCGATAAAACTTGGACGCTCATTCTGAAGCGCGGCGAGGAGCCATTGGTGCTTAACCGTGCCGCCCACAAAGGTGTGGGCTTCGTGTCCATTCAAGTGCCCACGCCCGAGCAAACCCGCGAAGGCTTATATTACCGCCGCGATATTGATGTGCTGATTCTCATCAACGGCGAAACCCCGCTGGCCATTTAGCGATTGTTGGATTGAGTGATTGGGTGACTGATACCCACTTAATCACCCAATCACTCAATAACCCATTGCTTCAATGTCTTTTTACATTCCCTCTTCTGTTCTCGTCATCGTAGCGCATCCAGATGATATTGAATTTGGCGCGGCAGGCACGGTGGCCCGCTGGATTAAGCATGGATGCCGCGCCGGTTACCTGCTCCTCACCAGTGGTGATGTGGGCATTGCCGAACCCGGCATGACCAAAGAACAAGCGCGTGAAATCCGCGAAACGGAGCAACGCGCCGCCGCTGAGTTAATTGGCGTTTCGGAAGTGGTTTTCCTGCGTGAGCCAGACGGCATGCTCCAGCCCACCCTAGAACTGCGCAAGAAAGTAGTGCGAGAAATACGCCGCTTCAAACCTGAAGTATGCATTGTGATGGATCCTACCGTATTGTGGACGGGTGAGAATTACATCAACCATCCGGATCATCGCGCGGCGGGCACGGTGGCGGTGGATGCGATTTTTCCGGCGGCGGGCCAGCCCAACTTATTTGAAGAGTTGGCAGACGAAGGCCTTACGCCGCACAAGGTGCGCAAGGTGTATGCCAACAACTGGGGTGATACAGCCAACGCGCAATACGTTTCCATTGATGAAAGCATTGATTTGAAAATTGCCGCCCTACGCGCTCACAAGAGCCAGATGCGGGATTGGGACCCCGAACCTATGGTGAAACAATGGGCGGCCGAGCGTGCCAAAGGCAAAGAGATGCAGTACGCCGAAGCCTTCCGTGTGGTGACGCTGGAAAGCGATGAGGATTGGGAGAAGTACAAGGGCGTGGTGATGGGGCGGAATTAAAATTCGTTTTTAGGTGGCGGCCACCTTTAGCACATTGAGGGTAAGATGCAAAAGCCAAAACCTTTGTTCTGGATTGGGCTTTCCCTGCTGGCGCTGACTTTAATTAGCGCACAGTTATATCAGGCGTTGACTTACACCATTTATCTTCCGGTGGTGGTTAAAATACCCACGCTCACTTTTACGCCTTCCCTCACGCCCACCAATACGCTGACGCCCAGCCCCACACTTTCCCCGGTGCCGTGTCCAGCAAACACGCCAGCACCGGTTACCACGTTCTACACCAACAATGGTATTCAGGGGCAGGCCTTTAGAATGAAAAACAATGTGGTTTGTGGCCAACGCAACCAAGATTTATGGTTTTACTTTGAAGCCAAAAACACTACTGGGCAACCATATGACGTGGGTGGTTTGGGCATTATTTGGTGCACTAATTTGCCTAATCAATGTACACAAGCGTCATGGGGTGATTTTTTATGGACAGCCCCTTATGCCGGCGAAGTGATTGGCCATGAAGATCACCTAAACATTGCCAATAGCGGCACTTACCAAGCGCGGCTCGCCATTTGCTGGCTCAGTACCCGCAATGAGTGCATGCAAAACCCCAGCAGTTGGCATTATTTATCTGATCCCATCACGATTGTGATTCAGTAATTCACTAAACGGTACTCGCCAAACACAGCGGCCAGCCCGTTACTTCACCACGGCATAATTCAGCGTTTCGCCGTTCACCCATACTGCGTGCGCCTGACCTTGCACGTCAATAATGAGTGTGTGCTCGGCCTTATCCGGCGTGGTGAGGGTTTGCACTTGCCAAAGGCCATCCGCCGCTTGCGTGGCCAAACGCAGGCCGTCATTATTCCACCACAGTGCGCGGGCGAGGCCGTTTGGCCCAACAACGAGTTTGGGGTTTGCCCCGCCGCGTGGTTCTCGGCTGACGCTTACTGCTGGCTCCCAACCGCCCACCGCGCTCCACCGGCGATAGAAAATTCCATCACCGCCCGCCCACAGCACATGCACCCGGCCTTGCGCATCAGTGACTAAGGCTAAGTTTGGCCCATCGGGTGCTTGCTCTGGCGTAGAAATGGTTTCCGCATCGGCCCAGGTGAGGCCGCCATCCACAGAACGCCGTACTTGCACCACCGATGGGTCACTGCCCACCACGCCAAACTGCATCCACGCGGCGTGATAGGTGCCTTGCGCATCAATTACCATTTGCGCCATCAGCGCCAAACCTTCGCCATTCAGTGCTATATCTTCCACCGCATCTTCTGGCGTGTTCAAATCATGCGAATCAAAGCGCACAGTTCCGGCACTGCTAAGGTATAGCGCCCGCAGTTGGCCGTTGGGCGCATAAGCCAAAACAAAATCCCGCGCGGTGCCGGATAGAGCGGAAAGCCGCTCGGCGGTTGACCAAGCGCCGTTCACCAAACACTTGCGATATACGCCAATATCCGGCGTACCGGCGGTTGCGCCGTTCCACGCCACGCACAGCAGGCCGCTGGGTTGCGCAATAAATTGCAAACTGCCGTACAAAAATTGAAACTCAGGCGTGATAATTTCCGGCGCAGACCATTGGCCGCCGGCGTTGAGTTGCTGATGCGCGTAATCGCCGTTGGGCCGCGCGGCCCGCGTTTCATAAATCAGATGCAAAACACCCGCCGCGTCAAACGCCAAATGTGGAAAAATGATTTGGCCGCTAGCGCCGGGGATGCCGCTGGCCGAGGGGCCGGGCGGCGTGGGCGTGGGTTGGTTCAACAAATTGGTAGCGGCGGCTAACGCTTCTGGTACGTTGCTGGCCCAATCTTGCAGTTGAACCGGCGTCATCGGTTGTGGCGGCGTGGGGTTTTGGCCCGGCGCGGGAATATCGCTCTGCTGGCCGGGCGGCACGGTGATAAATTGGCCGGATGTGCCACGCAAACGGCACGCACCTTCCAAGCACGTTATCTGCATCGTGCCATTATTCTGAATTTGTTCCACGCTCATTAGTGAGCCGCGCACGGTGGCAACGCCGTTGGGCGTTTCAATTTCAATATCGCTATCGCCCAAGGCTTCGGCCACAATAATCCAAATTTTGCCCGCCTCCAGCCGCAGTTTAGTGATGGGGCTGCTAAGCTCTGGCGGAAACTCCAGCAGTTCAAACTCTGTGTTGGCCGCAATGCGGATGATGGAGCCTTCGCTGGTATCTAGCCGCGCGCGGGCATCATCACCAGTGCGCACGCCGCCGCTGACGTTAATCACACGGCCTTCACTGGCTGTGCCCCACTCTTGGGCGTTGGTATCACGCGCGTTCACGCTGTTGTTCAATTCAGAAAGTTGCGCCGTGCGCGGTTGAGCGGTGGGCGTGGCCGGAGTGGCGGGCGCACCGCAGGCGGATAGAAGCACACTACCCATCAAAACAGCTAACAATAAGTTTCTTCTAGTTTCCATGATTTGGATTTAACCACTAAGACACTAAGAACACAAATAAATTAGCCACAAAAATCTGCCTGCAGGGCAGGCAGGCACTGAAATGATTTCTCTTTCTGTGCTTCAGTGTCTCAGTGGCCATTTCTCAAAAAACTTAGTGCACTTTGCGCCTTTGTGGGACATAC
>JAEURM010000077.1 GCA_016789245.1 Anaerolineales bacterium | reverse complement strand
GTCATTGTAATCACGGTCAACGTAATCAATCACAATGCCGGTTTCATCGGCGTAGCCGCTATTACCCCAGATGTTATCCAAAAAAGTGAGCCTGAACGGTTTGTTTTCCAACGGCTCACCAAACACTTCCTCCACCTGCTTTACGCTCGCTTCCACTTCGGCGGCGATTTTTTCAATATCGCGCGCGGCGGCACTGCCGCTCACATAGTGAATCTCGCAACAATCCGTAAGCCGCGTTTGCCACTCCGCTTGGGCTTCTTGTGCGGGGCGTTCGCTAGCGGGCAGAACTTCCACCGTAAACGTTACTGCGTTCCAGCCGGGCGCGGCTAGTTGCACGGTGTGCGTGCCGGCTTGGCCCGCCGTATCAAAAAAGTTCAGCACCACCAATTGCGCGGTGTTATTAAAAGGGTTGAGGCTGGTTTCCACGTCCACCGTCTGCGGCGAACCGCCATCAACTTTTAGTTGGCCGGGCAGTGGCCCAAATTCATTGAGCGGCGCCCCGGTGGCCCATTGGAAAGAAAGTACATCGCCTTCGTAGTGCAATGGGCCGGGGAAGATGTGGATGCCGTCTGGCTGGCTGGGCGGCGTGGTAGCCGTTGGCTCCGGCGTGGAGGTGGCCGGAGGTACGGTGGCGGTGGCGGTATAGGTTGGTGCTAGTGTGGCGGTGGCCGTGGGCGGCGGCACGGTGGGTGGCGGTGTGCAGGCAGAAACAAGCAACACACAGCACAGGCCTAGCGCCTGCCAGCGTTTAAGCGTCATGGCGGATTCTCCTCCAACTGACAATGGTTGAAGGATTAGACGCACACCAGATAATTTGCTTCAGTAGTTGAAATGGACTTAAAGTGAATGAACGGATGCAAGCGAAGGGGCGGCCGTTTTAGCCGTTGCTGAACTTCACACCCCGCACGCTGGCAAACCGCTTCTTCATCACTTCCAGCGCCTGCGGGTTGTTATCCACCAAAATAAAGTTGCGGCCTAGCTCATGCGCGGCGGCGCCGGTGGTGCCACTGCCAGCAAAAAAATCCAGCACGGTATCTCCCGGCTGGGAAGATGCGGTGATGATGCGCTTAAGTAAATTGAGGGGCTTCTGCGTGGGATAACCCGTTTTTTCTTTACCGGTGGGGCTCACAATCGTCATCCACCACACATCGGTGGGCGTTTTGCCACGCGCCGCTTTCTCCGGCCCCACTAAACCAGGGGCCATGTACGGAATCCTATCAACGGCCTCGTAATTAAAAACGTAGTTGGCCGGGTCTTTGGCATACCACAAGATATTGTCATGCTTATTAGGCCACTTCTTGCGCGTGCGTGCGCCGTAATCGTACGCCCAAATAATCTCGTTCAAGAAAGAAGCGCGGCCAAAAATCTCGTCTAACAGAATTTTGCAGTAGTGAACTTCGCGGTAATCAATGTGAAAGTAAAGTGAACCATCCGGCGTGAGCAACCGGTAGGCTTCTTCTAAACGCGGGCGGAGGAAAGCCAGAAAATCGGAGAAAGAATCAGCGTACGCGCGGGTGGCCAGCTTGGTGGTTTTGTAACGCTCGCCTTTGAAGCCCACCCGGTCACCGTTCGCATCGCGCACGGTTTTGAGTTGCGGGCGGCTTTGGGCCTTGCCGGTGTTGAAAGGCGGGTCAATGTAAATCAGCCGCACGGAAGCGGCGGGCATTTTTTGCAGAACGGCTAAATTATCGCCAAAGTAAACGCGGTGCATGGCGGGGCATAATAGTTCAACTTAGCACGCGCCGCCATTCGGCTCACAGGGGTTACACATACTTCTCGCCGCGCACTACTTCTACGTGCTCCGCATAAGCCACCACGGCGTAATATTCAAAATAATGCTCAGCCAAGTGTGCCAAAATCTTATCCGCCACGGCCGGGCTCACAATGGATTCTAGTTTGATGTTTTGGCCTTCCCACTCACTGGCCCGCACACCGCGTGAACCTTCACCCCGCGCCTGAGTGATGGTGTAACCGCGTGCGCCCAATTGTTTTACCTCACGCACGAGGCGCTCCTCTAGCACGGCTTCCGCAATGATGGTGACGCGTTTGAGGGGCACGGTTTGCACTTCAGCCTCCAAGAAAAAATTGGGCAATTTGAAAATACAACGGCAAGCCCAAAACCAAGTTGAACGGGAACGTGATGGCGAGTACGGCAGTGAGATAATAACTGGGATTGGCCTGCGGCAAAGCCAGCCGCACGGCCGCCGGAGCCGCAATGTAAGATGCGCTCGCGCCCAACACGCCCAGCACCATGCTCCCGCCGAGGGACATACCGGCTAGTGAACCGAGCCATACGCCGAGCACGCCGTGCAGAACTGGCATGACCACGCCAAAGCCGGCCAAGAAAACGCCCACTTTGCCAAAATCTCGGAAGCGTTGTGCGGCCACCATCCCCATCTCTAGCATGAAGAGTGTGAGCGCGCCGCGAAACGGATGAACAAAGAAGGGCGCCACCTGCTCCACGCCGCTCTTGCCGCTAAGGAAGCCAATGGCCAAGCCACCAAGGAGCAGAAGGATGCTTTTGCTGGTGAGCAGTTCCCGCGCGATGGTGGCAGAACTGACTGTGCCGCCGCTCATCTGCCGCCGCGCAATAAGGAGCGCAATCACAATGGCCGGCACTTCTAGCAATGCCACCAGCGTAGGCAAAAAGCCTTCATACGGCACTTGCACGTTTTCCAAAAAAATCAGGCTGGCGCTGAAGGTGACGGCGGAGACGGAGCCGTAGTGCGCGGCCAGAGCGGCGGCGTTGGGCACATCAAAGCGGCCCAAGCGGCGCAAAATGGCGTAGCACCACAATGGCACGGCCACGCCCAAAAACAAAGTGGCCAGCGCCGGAGCCCAAAACTGCGCTAGCGTAGTTTCGGCCAGTTCCGCGCCGCCCTTGAGGCCAATGGCAAACAACAAGTAAATGGAGAGGGCGGTATAAACTTCGCTCGGAAACTTCAAATCACTTTTGAGCAAAGTGGCGAGCACGCCTAACGCAAAGGCCAGCACCATGGGCGAGAACAAATTAGTTTGGAGAATTTCCGTGAGAGTCATGCGGCCCAAATTGTACGCGCAGTTACAGGTGCGAGGGCAGGTATAATTATTCCAGCACTTCACTTAGAAATACTATGAGCGATACACAACCCGAATTACCTGTTTCTCCCCGCTGGAGCACGCCGGCCAAGTTTTTGGTGGCCCTCGTGTTTATCATCCTTGTGGGCTGGCTTTTGCTGTACTTCCAAAGTTTGTGGGGGCCAATGATAGCCATGTGCATTCTGGCTTACCTGCTCGCGCCGTTGGCCAGTTGGGTTTCGCGCATCACGCGTTTGGCGTGGGGGCCTTCTGTGCTAATTGTGTATTTGGTAGTGTTCATCATTCTCATTGGTTTGCTGGTAGTGGCGGGTGTTGCCATCCAAAGCCAAATTGTTGGCCTGTACAAGCAAATTGTGGATATTACGGCGGATTTACCCAGATTCCTAAGTGATACGTTCAGCAAGCCAATTTTGATTGGGCCATTCACCATTGATCCGGCCACCATCAACTTTCAACCTATTTTGTCACAGTTGGCTTCGGCTATTCAACCCGCGCTCTCCCAAACCGGCAGTGCGGTGGGCTCTATTGCTTCGGTAACGGCCACCACCATTGGCTGGTTGTTCTTTGTGCTAATTTTGAGTTACTACTTGCTGGCAGATGTGGGTGATGTGCTCAAAGGCATTGATGAGCGTGTGCCGCCCATCATCCGCGATGATGTGCGGCGGCTGGCCGCCAGCCTTGGCCCGATTTGGAACAGTTACCTGCGCGGCCAAGTGACGCTTTCCGGCATTCTCGGCCTCATGGTGGGCACGGTGCTGTCTATTTTGGGCGTAGCCTACGCACCGGTGCTGGGCATCTTAGCCTTCACGTTAGATTTCATTCCCTACATTGGCGCAACTATCTCCATGGTAACGGGTGTGGCGGTGGCATTTTTTCAGGGCGGCAATTGGCTGGGCATGGGACAGGTGTGGTTTGCGCTCATTGTGGCTGGGGCGTACCTCATCCTGCAACAAATTCAAGGCTACGTCTTCTGGCCCCGCATCATGGGTGGCAGTCTCAACCTACATCCGCTCGTTATTATGATTGGCGCACTGATGATGGCGCAACTGGTGGGGCCAGTGGGCTTAGTTTTGGCCGGGCCGCTCATTGCTACCCTGCTTCTGTTTAGCCGGTACGCCTTCCGTAAGTTGTTTGATTTAGACCCGTGGGCCAATACGTCCATCTCACCCATCACCCCGCATCGCCCGGTAGTTTCCCCATTGGCCCGCTTGCGTGAAGTTGGTTTTGGCCGCCGCCCCGCTCTGCGCCAGTTACCGCCAGAGCCGCCCGCGCCGGAAACCGTTGAAAAATGAATGAACCGCGCATTGATTTTTCTTACACCGTGTATTGGACGAAGCAAGCGCGGCAGTGGCCACCAGAGCGGCAGGCGGAAATTTTAGCCGCCGTACAAGCCAGCCTGCGCCAACCGGATTTTCAACTCAACGCCTATGCGCGCCGCTACACTGTGCCCGAGTTGGATGAACAAACCCACGCCGGAGCCAGCCTCGCCGCGCTGGAAAAAGTTCTCATCGCCTTTCAAGTAGATTAAGACCTGACCGTCAAGGAGTTTTCATGGCAGACCATAAACACACTCACACAGATGAAGTTAAAACCACCACCATTGCCGAAACAGATAATTTTATGATTTGGACGGCGGAAGATGGCGAAGGTGAAGCCACCTACAACTTAGAGTTGGGCAACGTCACCCTGCACTTCTTCAAAGAGGAGTGGGATGAATTTCTCAAACTGGTGCGCTCAATTAAGAAATAAAAGGTGCTGAGTGGCGGGTGACGCACCGCTTCCTCACTCATAACTCGCCACCCGCCATGTTTGCCAAGCACCTGCCGCCCAGCGCTGGCCTGCCGCGCGTTTTAGTTTTAGATGAAGCCAGCCAGCGGGAACTGCCCGTAGAAATTGAGAGTATGCCAGAGGGGGCAGAAGCGGATGCGGTGGTGGGCTGTGTGCCGCCGCACAACCTTGAGCAATGGTTTGGGCGGCTTCGGCCCGGCGGGCGCATAATTCTCGCCCACGCCGCACCAGCAGAAGAGCTTTTAGCCGCCCTCACTGCCGCTGGTTTTGTTCACTGTTTAGTTGAGCCGCTAGCAAACGGCCTCACCCTCTATCGCGGCGAAAGGCCGCCCCTCAACTCTTCAACTGAGCGGCTCAATTCTCTAATCTCCAATTCTCAAACCATTTCACCTTTCCTATTTTTGCTCGTTCATCAAACCCCCAACAAGCCCGTGTGGAAACTGACGCCAGATGAAATGCTAGCGTGGCGGGCCGCCTGCGTGCGGAACCCATTCACCGAACAACCCACGCTCTTAGCGTTTAGTTCATTGGTAAAAGCTGTGGCCTTCATGCAGAAAGCGGTGCTGGCGCAGTGGTTGGTGGGCATCAACAAAGTGGGCAAATTTCCTAGCCAAGCGGTACAAACATGGCCCGCGCCCATCATCCTCAACCCGGAATTTGAAGCGGTGCGCGCGTGGGCCATTGAGACGCCCGTAAACATTGACCCACACACCGCCATTACGGGTGATGAGTGAGCAAGCCGCTCCCCCTCAGCGGCTTCTGTTACTGTAAGGATTCAGCTATCTGAACCATCTCCGCAAGTGTTACCTGCCCGGCGCGGCCTTGCAACGTGTATTGCACACCCTCCGCCACCCACTTCAAACTATAACCCGGCTGGTCAGCATCATCCAACGGCGTAATGGTGAAAGACGCCGGTTGGCCGCTGACGAGTACTTCTTCCACGGTGGCTTCCGGCGCTACTAAATAAGTACGTTCTGGCCCATTGGGGTTCACGGCGTAAAAGAATAACACTTGTTCACCCCGGTCCCAGCGGAGCAAGACTTGCATCACTTGTGTTGACTCTGGGTCAGAGTAGATGATGGTCGCACCATCGTTGGTTAGAATAAAGCCGTCCGGCGTCCAAGTTGGCGTTTTGAAAGCAAACGGCACTTTAGCTTTTACGGCGTTGAGCGCGGCGTTTTCTTCCGGCGCACCGGTTGAGGCTACCGCCAGCGTTGCCAACGCCTGCGGCAGTTCCGGGTCAGGCTGGAATTGAATGCCGCCAATATTGAAAGCCTCCAGCACTTGGCGCACGCTAGCGCGGGCGGCGGGTGAAAACGCAAATACACCTAACAGCAGGCCGCTGAGGGCTAACGTAGCCCATGCCAAACGGCGGAGAGTTAAATTTTGCAACATTGCAAATGGCCTTTCTTGAATGCGAAGCCGCTGGCGCAGTTCTGCCGCAAAGGCGGCGCGGGGCGGCTCACGCAAAGCATATAAAAATTGATCGTTCACGGTTCTGGCTCCCATTCCGTGCGCAGTTTCTGCACTGCGCGGCTCAGCACCGTGCCCACATTGCTTTCACTCAGGCCTGTTAGCTTAGCAATTTCACGGTTATTGAGTTCCGCGCCATACTTCAGCGCAATCAGTTCACGTTCCCGCTCGGGCAATTGCGCCAGCAAAGCGGCCAGCCGCGCAAACATCAGGCGTTGCTGAACGATTACTTCCGGCGCTTCCTCACCCGGCAACGCGTTGGCTTCTTCCAACGGCGCGGTTGGCCGCTCGCGCCGAAAGAAATCAGCGGCCACATTGCGCGCGATACTAAACAGCCAAGTGGCGAAGGCGGCCAGATCGCGCCGGTAGCGTTCGCGGTGCCGCCACGCCTTCTCAAAGGTGGCCGAGGTCAGATCTTCCGCCACGGCGGCCACCCCCGTGCGATAGCGGAAAAAGTTGTACACGCGCGGCAAATGCTCCGTGTATAGGGCGTCCCAATCGGTGGTTTCGGCTGAGGCCGAAAATCTCTTCCAAACAGTTGGCGATGACATCGTCTGTAGAAATATACGCGCTTTAGCGCGAAGTATCACAGCCTCCGCTACAATCAGCGCATGGATTTAGCCACCTTCCAGCGCCTACTGACGGCTGAGGGCCAACAGGCCATTGCCGCCACCGCTGAACTAAAACCCACCGAAGAAACTTTCCTGCCTGCATTAACTAAACTCCAAAAACAAATTGATGCGGATTTAGCGAAGGCCGCGCTAGAGACGGTGATTTTGCGCGCCAAGGCCCATACCAAATTCACGCGCGTTGAGCAGATGTACTTCATCCGTGAAGCGTTAGAGCAAGCCTCTGGCGAAACCATTGCTACGTACCGCGCCCAACGTTACCAAGCCTATGAGCGCGTAGCGGATGTGTGTTGCGGCTTAGGCGGAGATGCCATTGGCTTAGGCGGCGTCACCAGCGCAACACTGGTAGATAAAGATGCGTTGCGCCTTGCGCTAGCGCGGGAGAATTTGGCCGCTTACGGTTACAAAGCTGAATACTTGGAAGCCGATGTGACGCAAACACCTTTGCCACCTGTGGATGCGCTCTGGTTTGATCCGGCGCGGCGGGTGGATGGGCGGCGTAAATTTTCCGTGCGCGATTATGCGCCGCCGCTCACACTGGTAAACGAGTGGCACAAACAGATACCGGCCATTGGCGTAAAACTTTCCCCCGGCGTGAATTTAGCGGAACTGACGAATTTGCCACCGCATGAAGTGGAGTTTATCTCTGTGAGCGGCGAACTAAAAGAGTGCGTGCTATGGTTTGGGCCGCTCAAAACAGAAGCCGCCCGCCGCGCCACGCTCCTGCCCAGCGGCCAATCGCTCATCTCCGATAACCAATTCTCTAATTCTCTTTCCGCCCCAAGACGTTATCTTTACGAACCTGACCCCGCCATCCTCCGCGCGGGTTTGGTAACAACATTAGCCGTGCAACTTAACGCGCACCAACTAGACTCGGAGATAGCATATCTCACCAGTGATGCGCTCACGCCCACCCCGCTGGCGCGCGTGTTTGTAATTGAAGATGCGATGCCGTTTCAGCTCAAGCGTTTGCGGGAATATTTGCGGGCGCGCAAGGTGGGCAACATCACTGTAAAAAAGCGCGGCTCGCCGCTGACGCCGGAGGAACTAATTCACAAGCTCAAACTCTCTGGCCCAGAGAGCCGGATTGTGTTCCTCACCCACGTCAATGGCGAGCCGTATGTGCTAATTGGCCGCGCGGCGTAAAAGCTTTACGGCGTGGCCGTGATGTAGAGATAGAGCGCGGCCAAATCATCGTCCGTCATTTGGCCCGCGTTTTGCCACGGCATACTTTCAGGAAAGGCT
>JAEURM010000076.1 GCA_016789245.1 Anaerolineales bacterium | reverse complement strand
TGCCGTGGGTGCGGCTGATACACGGCAAAGGCACCGGCAAACTGCGCCAAGCCATTCGGGAAGCTCTGCGGCAGAACACCGTAGTAAAAAGCTTTGCCTCCGGCGCTGAAAACGAAGGCGGCGAGGGCGTAACGGTAGTGAAACTCGCGGTAGGCGCGTAACCTCTGCATCGAATTGCGCGAATTTCACGAAAGAATCAATTCGCGTAATTCGTGTAATTCGATGCAATGAACCATGCCTGTTACATTCCGTCCCGGCACAATTGAAGACTCCTTCGCCTGCTACCAAGTTTTTCGCACCAGCATCATGGATTTTGGTGAGCGCACCGGCGTGATGGCGGTGACCGGCGGTGATGACCCCGCCGTGCTGGAAAAATTGTGGCACCGGCGGCGCGGCTTGTTTGAGCATTTGGCCCGCACCGCTGAACACTTCTGGCTGGCTGAAAATGATGGGCACGTGTTAGGTTATGCGCGCTCCATCAATCGCGGCGGCGTGCGAGAACTCACGGAGTTTTTTGTTTTGCCCGGCCAGCAAAGCGCGGGCGTGGGGCGGGAACTGCTGGCCCGCGCCTTTCCGCGTGAGGGCGCCAAGCACCGCCTCATCATTGCCACAGCGGATGTGCGTGCCCAAGCTCGCTATCTCAAGGCGGGCGTTACGCCTTACTTTCCGCTTTACACTTTTTTGCGTGAGCCGCAAACCGTGCCGCTGGAAACGAATTTGCAGTTCACGCCCCTCACCGCCGAATCTTTACCCGCCCTCAACCAACTTGATGCCGCGCTCTTTGGCCACACGCGTGAAGTAGACCATGCGTGGTTGATGACGGATAGGCAAGGCTACATTTACACACGCGGCGGCCAAGTGGTGGGTTACGGTTATGTGGGAGATATGAGTGGGCCGTTCGCCGTTTTGCACGCAGAAGATTTTCCCGCCGTGTTGGCGCACGCGGAACGGGAAGCCGCCGCGCACGCGTGGCCTTTTAGCGTGGATGTGCCCGTCGTCAACCGCACCGCCGTAGATTATCTACTTTCGCGCGGCTGTCAGATTGATTCGTTCATCGCTTTAATTATGGCTGAGGCCCCGCTGACGTGGGCGCGGTTTGAAAACTATCTCTTCACCAGCCCGCCGTTTTTCATGTAATGAAATCTAAACTAAGAGGTTGGGCCTTTCTCGCCATTAGCCTTGCGCCCTATCTGGCCTATCTCAGCTTTATCATTCAACTTAATCAAGGGCCAATTGATTACGAAACGTTCATGCAAATTGGCCAACGGTGGCGAGATGGCGCTGAAGTTTACGTTGAAAATAGTTACTACCCGTTGCCCTATGTAATGATTTTTGCCGCCTTTAGTGCTTTACCACGCCCGCTCAGTATGGCCCTTTGGCTGGGTTGGCCGGTGTTGGCGGTGCTTATCATCACGCGTGGGCGCGCTTGGGCTTTATGGTTTGCGCCAGTCTTTGCCCACTTTGTGGGCGGGCAGTCCTCTGCCTTGGCCATGCTGGGCTTATGGGGTTTCCGGCGCAATTTACAAACTGATTCTGCTAAAGCTGGGATGTGGCTGAGCTTGATGACCCTTAAGCCGCAATTGGGCCTCCTGCCGATACTTTTTGCCGTGGGGCAATGGTACAAGCTATATCGCGCCACTGGCCGGGTGCCGCGCTCGGCGTGGAGTTTCGGCTTGGCCACGGCGGCCATTTATTTGCCCAGCTTTATCTTAATGCCCGATTGGCCCGTGCGTTGGCTGAGTGTGCCGCGCCCGTTTTTTGAAAGAGCCTTGGCTGGTTTTGTGCCCCGCACCTTGTGGGTGCTATTGGGTGAGCAAACTGTAGCCATTGTAGTGCTGTGGTTGATTCTGACTGGGCTAATTCTTGCCGGCATCTGGCGGGCCACGCGGCGCTTCTCCTTAGAAGCCTTGGTGTTATGGGGTTTTGTAGTGAACCCACTCGTGCATGATTATGATTTACTGCAACTAGTGCCTGTATTAGAAGACAAAAAACTTGCGTGGGCGGCCGTATTAGCTTCTCTGCCAACGTGGTGGGTAATCTTGTTTGCCTACAATGTAGACGCGGCTTGGTACCTTGTCACGCTCATTGCGCCGGTGGTGCTGTTTATGTATTTGGGGATGAAAACGCCCGGCTCAGCAACACCGCCACCGGAAACCGCACCACCGCGTTGAAAATGCGGCCCGCCCGCCACGGCTGTTTCCACAACCGATACAGCCATTCTAAGTTTAGGCGCTGAAGCCAGAGCGGCGCGCGCGGCACCACGCCCGCAATAAAATCAAACGAGCCGCCCACGCCCATGCTCACGGGTACATTGAGTTTTTCACGTAGGCGCGCAATCCACTTATCTTGTTTGGGGTGGCCAAACGCCACCAACAAAATATCCGGCTGGGCGGCGTGAACGCGGCGCAGGATTTCCGCTTCATCTTCCTCACGTGGTGAGCCGGAGTAAGTACCCACACAGTTGAAACTCGGATAACGCGTTTGCAAAATTTCAGCGGCACGGGCGGCCACCCCCTCCGCCGCGCCCAAAAAGAAAATGCGCCAGCCCTGCTGTGCGCCGCGTTCGGCCAACTGCACTACCAAATCGGAACCGGCTACCCGTTCCGGCAAAAACTTTCCTAGCTGGCGGGCCGCCCACAACAATCCCACACCATCCGGTATCACCAAATCTGCGCGGTTGAGTAGGGCTTTGAACTCAGCATCTTCTTGCGCGGTGATAATGAATTCTGGGTTGGCGGTGCAAATTTGTTGCGGCGTACGCGCGGCCACAGCGGCTTCAATCCACTCCAGCGTTTGGGGCAGGGTGATGGAGTGAACGGGAACGCCGAGAATTTGAATATAGTGTCGAGTGTCGGGTGTCGAGTGTCCTTCGCTGTGATTGACACTCGACACTTCGACACCCGACACTGCGTTTTCAAAAACACTCCACGTTTTTTCTGCCGCGGTGGCCCATGAGAATTTTTGAATCTGCTCATAACCTTTGGCAATTAGCGTGGCGCGTAACTCGGCGTTGTGCGTGAGTTGCGTGATGGCGGCGGCTAGCGCGGCGGTATCTAATGGATTTATCTGCAGAGCCGCCTCACCCGCCACTTCTGGCAGGCTGGAGGTATTGGCGCAAATTACGGGCGTGCCGCAGGCCATCGCTTCTAGCACCGGGAATCCGAAGCCTTCATACAAAGATGGAAAAACAAAGGCCTCCGCGCCAGAGTAGAGCGCGGCTAAGTCTTCATCCGGCACAAACTCTAACCAGCGCACATTGGCGGCGCGGGCGGCTTGAATGATGGGCTGTGAAAGCCAACCAGCGCGGCCAGCCAAAACCAAACCGATGGCTGAGGGTTGGTGGCTAACGGCTTCTATCAAGCGGAGAAGATTTTTGCGCGGTTGGAGTGTGCCTACATGCAAAAGATATTTTTCCGGCAGATGATATTTAGCGCGCACGGCGGTGGCATCCACGCGGGTGAGTGTTTCATCGCGGCCCGGGTACACCACGGAAATTTTTTCTGGCGGCGTGCCGTAGAACTGCGTCAAATCACGCTTCGTGGCTTCAGAATCGGCCAAGATATGTTTGGCGGCGTGGGCGGAGTAACGCGTGGATAAATCCAAGTACCAGCGTTGCGGGCGCGGGTGCGCGTCTGGAAAATAGCGGTAGCCCAAATCGTGCACCGTGACCACGGCGGGCACGGGGCACACCGCCGGAATAACGTGCGCGGGCACAAACAGCACCTCCGGCGGGCGGGTGAGCAATTCCCAATTTAGGCGCAGGTGCGTCCACAAACGCGGAAACGGCATTACGCGCTGTGGGCCGGAGGCAAATAGGCCAGGCGTGGGCCGCTCGCGGAAGTAGAGCGTGGCCGTGTGTACGCCGCGTTGCGCTAGAAGCGATTGCGTGAGGCGCAGGCTGTAATGCTCCGTGCCGGTGCGGCGGGCCACCGTAGCGCGGCTGGCATCAATTCCTAAATGCATTTATCCACGAAGGCACACGAGGTTAACACGAAAGGGCACGAAGTAAATCCCAAGAAATACAAAGTTTCTTAGTGTGATTTCGTGAACCTTTGTGCTCTTCGTGGAAGATTTCATCCCAAGACAAACTTTTCAATAGCCACCGCCGCGCCGTCTTCATCCACGCCGGGGGCCACCCAATCAGCTACGGCTAACGCGGCCGGGGAGGCGTTGCCCATAGCCACGCCGGTTTGCGCCCAGCGGAGCATGGTTACATCATTATCGTTATCACCAATCGTCAACACTTCCGAAGGTGCAATGCCCAAGTAGGTGGTAAGCCATTGTAAGCCGCTGGCCTTGTGCACGCCGGGCGGCACACCCTCCACAAACTGCTGATGGGAAACCATCAACTGCACTGGTAGGCCCGCGCGGCCAATTAACTCGCGCAGAGTTTCCATGATTTCATCCCGTTCGCGCGGGTCATGCACGGCCACTAAAAATTTGCTGGGCGTTTCTTCCACGTCTGTCACAAAATTGCCCACGCGTTTGGTGGCCGTTACGCTGAACAAATCATTCAGCACGTCCGGTGAGGTTACGCCCTCCGGTAGATAGACCATGCGCGGCGTTTCAAAGTGCAAGTGCCAGCCGCGCTCAGTCGCCACTTGGTCAATCCACGGCAGAATTTCGGGCGCGAGGCGGGCTTCATGGAGCGTGCGTTTGGCTACTGGGTCAAATACTTGCCCGCCCTGTAAGCATACCAGCGGCGCAGTAACGCCCACTTCGGCGGCAAAGCGCTCAGTGGGTTCCGCGCCCCGGCCAGTGGCTAAAGTTACTGTCACGCCTTTGGCCTGCGCGGCGGCAATCGCGGCCTTCACGCGTGGTGAAATTTGCAAATCATGGCCTACTAAAGTTCCATCAATGTCTAAAGCGATGAGTTTGAACATGAATATCATAAAATGTGAAACTGCTTGCCCTGAGCTTGCCGAAGGGTGAAGCGGCTTTCACGGCTATTCGGATTCTTCAATTAATTCGCTCACCAAAATCCACTGCCCTTTGCGGTGATCAGCGTCAATGGGGGCGCGGTCAAAATATATCTCAAAAATCTCGCCAGCGGCGTGGGCTGTTTGGGGGCTGAGGGCGCGGACGCGGAAGTAATAGCGGCCCACGCCCCATGAGCCGGTGACGGCGGCGCGTTTTAGGTGGGCCGGCTGCATATTGCGGGCCGAGCGGCCCCGGCGCGTAAAATCGTGCCACTCGCTGAGCAGGGCGATGATGCGGTACGGCGTGCCATTCCATGTGAAGGCGCTAGGGCAGGTGGGCGCTTTCTCCAGCAAGGGCGGCTCATCAAACTGCACTTCAATCCGTTCGCCAATAAAGCGCGTGGGGCGGAGGGGCATGGGCGGATTATAGGCGGAAAGGCTTTCGCTTCAATTGAGAAGGTTAATCTCTCGCCAAGAACGCTAAATCCGCTAAGTTTCTTCTTTGCGCCCTTCGCGGGACTTGGCGGGCTTTGCGTTAAGAGTCCGCCCAGCTTTTACGGCACTGGCGTGGGAGTTAAAGTCCCAATAACTGAGATTTTGTATTCTTCGGATGATATATCAATGGTGACTAGCTCGTTTTCGGGGTATTTTAGATACTCTGGCATCTCATTATCTGACCAGCCAAACGGCCAATATTCTTCAGTCCAAAACTCAAAAAGCGTTTTTTGCTCCAACGTAACCATATTCAGGTAGCTAGCCCGGATTCTTTCGCCAGATTGTTCATGGAACATCAAAGCCTGATTGCTTGGTGACCAATAAATCCAACCTACTTTACCAAAATCGTTGTTGATTTTTATCCTACGAATGCTTTCGTTTGTTAAGTTCTGAATTACGATATGGGTGACAGTGCCATAAGCGATAAATTGCTTATCAAGCGAAAAGGCAAATGAGCCTGTAGCATCATCTGGCAAGAGTTCCATTATCCTTCCAGTTTTGACGTTAATGCTACTTAGGTCAAATTCTGGGGAAATAGTGAGACTCCCATCTGGATAGAAAACGTAATAAAAGTACAATTCCAAGCTATTTGAATCCCAACCGTAGATACGTAGACTAGAGCTCGGGTCGCCCGTTGCTTTGGCATATTGACTCGGAATTGACCAGAGTATCTTTCCCTGTGCGTCAAAGATTTCAATGGTGTCGATTCCTGATTGATGTAGGTAGCGATCGTAGTTTTTAGCCACGAACATCCCATCAGGTGAATGCACAACTTGGTCGGCGGGGTCAGGCGTAGAAGTGGGCGTGGCGCTTTTGTCTGGGCTTGGTGTTGCCGTTGGAGTGAAAGTTGGTGTTTGAGTTGGTGTGCGTGTGGGCGTAGCAGTGGCGATTTGCGTTGGGCGCAGTGTGGCGGTGGCTGTTGGGCTGGCGATTACTAATTCTGTGGGCGTGGCAATGGCGCTGGGCGCTGATGAACAGGCCGCCAGAAAAACACTCATTAGCCCCAGTTGCCAAAACGTTTTCATTTCCAATATCCCTTTGCGGAACTTGGCGGACTTGGCGTTAAAAGTCCGCCCAGCTTTCACGGCACCGGCGTCGGCGTCGCGTTCGGGTCCGGTGTGGGCGTTGGCGTGGGCATGCCCTCCGTGCCCGGGCCGTCTGGGTAAATGGCCTGCCACGGCTGGTAGCGCGTGCGGAGCGGTCCCTCGCCGGTGTTGATGCGCACCCCATCGCGCGTCACAATCCGCGTCACCGTCACATCCGCGCCATCCGCCTGAAAATCTACCTGCTTAATGGTGCCGGTGGGCAATTCCGCGTTTTCTTCGTACTTCGGTTCCGGCGCCGGGATAATGTTTTCCACCACCGGCCCGCTCACTTCCACCTGCCGCCCATCACTGGTGGAATAAAACTTCCACTCCAGTTGCCCAGCGTTGGGGTAAAAATACGTTTCCATCAACAGCCAATACGGCGTATCGTTCTGAAATTTGAAATCCACCAGCGGCGTAAACACGGCGGCATCCAAGCCCGGCCCTTTCCATGAGCCGGTGTTTTGTTCATAGTAGCCCACACGGTAAGCGTGCGAGTTACGCTCCACAATGGGAAAGCCGCCAAACCACACCGCGCGGAAGAGCGTGGTGCTTACTTGGCACACGCCGCCGCCAATGCCGCGAATGGTGCGGCCTCCGTAAATAATCAGCGCCTCGGCAAAACCGCTATCCAAACTAATATCCCCCACGTTCTCAGCAAAGGAGAACACTGCGCCCGGCGGCACCAGCAAACCGTGAAAGCGCTCAGCGGCGGTTTTGATGTTTTGCATCCGCTCGGGGATAGAGCCTTTGAACGTGGTGTACTGCGCGCTCACCAACTCGGTAATGCCCAGCTCCGCGCCCGTCATCGTATCTGGCACGGGCGGCGGTTGCAGATGAAAGGCCAACGGCACCGTGTGCTCACCTTTGGGCAGAGCGGTGTTGATGGCGTTGATGGTGCCCTCCACGTCCAACTCGCGGCCATCCACCGAAGGCTGAATCACTTCCAGCAGTTTGGTTTCATCATTGAAGACGAAGCGGGCATTTTGCGGCTGGCGCTTGAGCGGCTCCGCGAGTGGTTGAAGCACAGCGGCTAATGTGTTCGCATCTAGCGTTACTTCAAAGCGCGCACTGTTGCCTTCTTGCACGCGGGTAATGCGGAGCATGGTGGCCAACTGCTCGGGTGGGATGCTCCACGGGCCACCATCCCCGGTGGGGGAGTTGGTAACCGTCAGCACCAGCGGCTGGCTGAGAATGGTGCGCGCGGCCTGCGCTTGGGCAGAAGCATCTAACACCAACGGCGCATTTTCCGTGAAGGGCAAACTGATGGCGGCCTTCTCCACATTGCCAACATAGCCAAAGAGAGTTTGCCGCAAGGCTTCCACTTGTAACTCGCGGCCAATGGCGCCGGGTTCGGCAATCACGTTCACGCCCTCGGCGCGCAAGGCGGCTTCCAGCGGCGGCTTGTAGGTTTCTTGCGCCAGTGAGTTTAAGTACGCCGCGGTGCGCGCTTCATCCACCGCCAAGATGGGCGCAATCTGCGTGCCAGCGTGCCACGCCTCATACTGCGCTTGCCAATCGGCCAGCAAATTACCAGAGCGCCCCACGTTGTACGCGGCGGCCACGGTTGCGCCCACATCAAACGTCACGCCAAAATCGGCGGGCCGGATGGTTCTAGTGGAGGCGCCATCCGCCAAGATAAAGGCTTCATTCTGCGGATACGTAAATGCGCCCGTTAGCGCCAGCGCGGCCTCCTCCGGCTTCTTACCAGATAAATCCACGCCCCACGCACGCACGCCCGGATAGATGCGGCCTTGGTGGCTCATCTGAAACAGCGCGGCGGC
>JAEURM010000075.1 GCA_016789245.1 Anaerolineales bacterium | reverse complement strand
GGGGCGCAAGCGATGAAAAGTAGGCTGAGGAGCAGGTGAGTGAGTGAGCGGGCGGGAGTCAATGTGTTTGCGCCCCTGCTCCCCCGCACACCAGCCCACCGGCCAAAATTGTTTGGCGCTTTCATAATTAAAAAACGCACTTGGGCAGGCTCCCCGGCGGCACCCAGAGATGACTCCTTACCGTTGCTGTCTTCCGACCCTGGCGGGATTCAAAGGTCTCTGCCGCGCCGGACCCACCCAAGCGCCCAAGGATTATAGCAGAGGGCAGTGAACAGTGAGCAGTTTACTGTTTACCGTTTACTGCCAACTGTGTGTACAGTGCTTCGTGGGCGTCTAGCGTGCGAGCAGTGGAGTGCGTTTCTGCAAATTGGCGGGCGGCGTGGCTCATGTTCTGCGCAAGTTGGGGAGTGCTGAGAATTTCGGTCAGCCGCGCGGCGAGGGCGTTTACATCTCGCGGTGGCACAAGGTAACCGGTTACGCCCTCCTGCACAAATTCCGCCATAGAGCTGGCGCGCACGGCCACAATAGGCAAACCGCTGGCGGCGGCCTCCATGGCTACGGAGCTTTGAATTTCAACTTCTGAGGCCGTGATAAAGACTTGGGCTAAACGGAAAAGCGCGGGCAGTTCGTCTCGCACATAACCGGTGAAGCGGGCTTTAAGCTGAAGCTGAGCGGCTAATTTTTCCAAAGCGCGGCGTTGCGTGCCATCTCCCACCACCAGCAATTGCGCGTTGCCTGCACGGGCGGCGGCCCGTAACGCTAAACCCGTGCGCTTATCTGCATCCAACCGGCCCGCATGCAAAATGATGGGGAGCGCGGAGCCAAGGCCATATTTCTGCAAAAGAGCTTCTGTTTCGTGTTGCGTGTTGCGTAACGGCGTGAAGCGCTCCAAATCTACGCCGTTGCTGATAGCGATGGGTTGGCCCGCCCCGTGAGCGTGAACGATGGCCGCAATGGTTTGGCTCGGCGTAATGGCGGCTTGCACTTGTTGGTTCAACCAGCGCGCGTAAATCCACAGCAGGCGTTCCACCGGCCCGCCCAAAAACTTGGGCAAGTACGCGGCCACAAACCACGGCAGTTGATGGATGGTGAGCGCCGCCGGAATTTTCAACTGCCGCGCGGCTAAGATGCCGGCCAAGCCCACGCTCACCGGGTCATGCGCGTGCACCACGCTCGGCGCAAAATCCCGCAACGCCTTTTGCACGGCGGCGCGCGGAAAAAGCACAGCGCGTTGGCCCACACGGAAGGGGTTGGGCCATGAACGCAGGCGGGTGAGTTGCAGATTAGGGATTAGGGGTGAGGGATTAAGCGCGGTTGGTTGGCCACTTTCGCTGGCCGCAATTACCAAAACGTGGTGGCCGCGCTGGGCTAAGCCTTCTGCCAGCCTGTGTACCACAATGGCCGCGCCGCTAATCATGGGCGGGTACGCTTGGCAGATGAGGGCAATTCTCATACGTCATCCACTAAGAAACACGAAGGCACACGAAGTAGTCTTAACCTTCGTGTGCCTTCGTGAACTTCGTGGAAAAATATTAGCTCTTCGTTTCCCAAATTTCCGCTAGCTTCACGCACACTTGTAGGGCGGCTTCCATATCTTGCACGCACACCCACTCCAGCGGGCCGTGCGCGTTGTGGCACCCATCAAAAATATTGGGCGTGGGCAGGCCGCGTTCAGTGAGCCGCGAGCCATCCGTGCCGCCGCGAATGGCGCGTTCCAGCGGTTCAAGGCCCACCGCGCGCACCGCTTCAAACGCATACTCCACAGGCCGCATATCATCCTTCAGCCAGTAGCCCATGTTGCGATAGGAAGGCTTAATCTCACAGGTAATGCGGGCGCGGGGCTCCGCTGCTTGCAAACCGGCACACAGGCCTTTCAGGCGCTCACCGTGTTGCGCCAACTTCTCATTATCAAAATCCCGCAAGATGAAGCGCAGGACGGTTTTAGCCGCGTTGCCTTCCAGATCATGCGGGTGAATGTAGCCTTGGCGGCCCTCGGTGGTTTCCGGCGAAACGTTATCTCGCGGCAAGCTGGCCAGCAGTTTGCCAGCCAAATGCACCGCGTTCACCATGCCGTGCGTTTTGGCCCAGCCCGGGTGGGTAGAAACACCTTCAATCGTCACCACAGCGCTATCACCCGAAAACGTTTCCCAATTAATTTCGCCCGGGTACTCGCCATCCAGCGTGTAGGCCACATCCGCGCCTAATTCCTTCAAATCCAGTTTTTCCACGCCCCGCCCTACTTCTTCATCCGGGTTAAAACACACGCGGATGGGGCCGTGTTTAATTTCTGGATGTTTGAGCAAGTAATCTACCAACGTCATCACAATGGCTACACCCGCCTTATCATCCGCGCCCAAAAGCGTCAGGCCGCTGGCCGTCACAATATCTTTGCCAATCGCTTTCTGCAGATCGGGGTCTCTGGCCGGGTCTTGAATTTGCTTGGGGTCATCCGGCAATTGGATGATTTGGCCGCTGTAGTTTTTGTGCACTAGCGGCTTTACACCCTCACCGGAAAAATCGGGCGCAGTATCTACGTGCGCGGTGAAGGCCACGGTGGGCACTGGTTTGCTGGTGGTGGCCGGAACGGTGGCAAACACGTAGCCATGTTCACTCATGTGCACCTCAGCCGCACCCAAGGCTTCCAACTCCGCGCGGAGCATTCTCAGCAAGTCCCACTGCTGAGGTGAGCTGGGCGTGGTTCCAGAAAGCGGGTCACTGGTGGTGTGAACTTGAACGTAGCGTAGAAAACGGGAGAGGAGGGTATCGGTCATGGGTGGATAAGTCAGAGCTGTTATTGGTTATTAGTTATTGGCCATAACCAATAACTAATAACCATTTTACCGCACCACATGATACCGTTTGATAAATTCCAGCGGGTCTTGGTAAACGCGAAGCACTTCGGCGCGATTATCGCCGGGCCAGTGGCCGGGCGTATGCCGCAAAATAGGCTCCAACGTCACATCAAAATGGAGATGGTAGTTATTGGGCGCGTACTCGCCAATGGTGCAAATTTGCTGGCCGCGCTTTACCACTTGCCCTTCGCTCACTTGCAAATTGTTCAGGTGCGCATAACGCGCCCAAAACAAACCGTCTTCACCGGGCACAGCATGCTCAAGCACAATCGTCTGCCCCCAACTGGCGGTGAGTTTGCGGGCCCAAATTACCACGCCGTCACCCATCGCATAAACCGGCGCATCTTTATCCGCCGTTACGCTTCCATCCAAGTTCAAATCCGCACCGGTGTGCACAGCCCAACCGCTCCCCAAACGGTAGCGGGAGCCAATCGGATTCACATCAAACCAGTTGCCGAGCCAGAATCGAAATCCGCCCGCCGTGAACCGACCCGTAGGGATCGGCCCGCGGCGGTCTGCCTCCGTGCCAACTGGGGCATCTAGGGTGTGAAGAGTGGGCATGACGCCCGCTACATTCACTGGCCGCCAGCGGATAGCGCCAAACGCTACTTCAAACTTGCCGCTAGGGTGAGATGCCGGATTGATAAAAGTAATATCGGCCACGTTCACGCGGCCTGCATCCCCAATGGTGGGCGTTAAATCAAATTGAGTGATAAGCGGGTCGCCCGGCACACCATTAACGATGTTGCCTTGCAGTGGAACCCATTGATTGCTGTAAATGGCCTGATTCAAAATGCAGGTGGTCTCGCGCCGCACGCCGCCGGGGTAATCCACCACAATGTAATGCGCGTCTTCAATGTAGGCGTTTTGCGAGGGCACAAACACTTCAATGTAATACTTACCCCGCCCAATCAGGCGCGGCGTGTACGTGACGTACAGCGTTTGCAAGTTGTACGCGGCGGGCCGGAACGCATAAGGCCGGCCATTCACGTCCAGCGCCACCTGCCAGAACGGGCTGAGGGTGGCCGGGTCATCATAGTAATTGATGAAGAAGTTGCCGGTGCGCTCGTTATCAGGATCAATCACGGTGAGCTGAGGCGGCGCATCCGGCGGGATGGGCGCGGGGCCGATGATGATGGGGCCGCCCGGCGGTGGCGGCGTGGGCGTGGGATTAGGGGGTGGCGGCGGCGGGTTTACGGGCACGCTCACTTTGGCCAACTCGGGCAAATCCGCCGCGCCCAAGCCTTCATCTGGAATGCTTAAGCCGCGCCCATAGCGGTACCAAGAAAGGCCGCGCGCTCCAAAACTATTGATGGCGATGTTAGCCGTAATCGGAATATCGCTCGCTGGGTAGATGCCGATGCTGCCGCCCGGCGAGTAGCCCTGGAGCATCGGGTACACCGGCCGGCCCCAGCTGCCGATCGCGTTGTAACAGTTCTGCAACGCGGTCTGCGCGCTCTGACCAAAGTGATAGTGATACACCATCGGGTGCAGGCTATCAATGTACGGAAACCACACCGTTTGCACCCACAACTTTTGCGGGCGGTTGCCACGGTAATCAAAAATTAGGCCAATGTGGAAATTGGGGCCGAGGCCATTGCGAAGCCCTTGGGCGATGGTGAGCGCCGCGCTCTGCGTGCCTACAAAGTAGGCGGGGCCTTCTTCCAAATCTAACAGCAGAGATTTAACGCCCGCCACTTGGCAAATTTCTACAAAGCGGTTTACTTCGGCCTGTGGGCTGAGGCCGCGCAGAACGCCCCACGCATGCGTTTCCAAGCCGCGCGCCGCTAATGTATCCACCCAGCGTTTTACATCGGCGGTGGAGTTGATGTTGAGATTGGGCTTGCTGGAATCAAACGCGCCCTGCCACACGGAGCCGTTGTTGGTTTTCACCATCACGCCGTTGATGTTGGGCGAGCCGGCGCGTAAATTTTGCGCGAACTGGTCTATGGACGTTTCATTGATAGAACGCGGCGTCCAGTACACCAGTGAGAGGCGGCCATCATAAAAAGTGGGTTGGCCCATGTACAGCTCCTTGCCAGCCAGTATAAGGGCGGCTTAGGCAGGAGTGCAAGTTCTGGGCCGAGGGTTTTGGAAGTGGGTGGATAAGAGTCACTTCGTTTACTTATCCACCCACTAATCTTTGTAACTAATCTGAGTTTGGGATAAAGCTCAGAATTCAAGCCTGCTTACTCGCGTAAGGGGAGTTGAGAATCCGAAAGGCAAGGTGCGTAACGCCCGGGGCGGCAATGGCGTGGAGGCGTTCCAGCCGCATCGGCTCAATGCGAAGGTGTTCAAACAGCCGTACGCCCCGGCCCAGCAACACAGGCGCAACATCCAAGTGGATTTCATCCACCAGCCCAGCGGTGAGGGCTTGTTGAAAAACGCTGGCCGTACACAACACCACCTCTTTATCACCCGCCAATCCCTTCGCCTGCCGAATGGCGCTCTCAACGCCATCCGTAACAAAGATGAAGGGTGAGCCTTCTTTGAGCCACTCTGGTGGCGCGGAGTGAGTGACCACGAGGCACGGCGTGCCGGGTGGGTGGCCATTCCACGCGTGGGCAATATCAAACGTGCGCCGCCCCCACACACCGGCACCATACCGTGCAAACGCGACCCGCATGAGTTCCGCGCTTTGCGCCGAAACCTTCAGCACCATTTGCCCATCCGAAATCGGCACTTCGGTATTGCCGGTGAAGTACCACTCAAATATCTGGTCGCCGCCATCGCCCATACCGTTTTCTGGACCATCATTGGGGCCAGCCACAAAACCATCCAGCGAAATCGTCATATTGAAAACTACTTTGCCCATGTTTGCCTCACATTAACCAAATCGCTTTTAGAGGTATCTTATCCGAACGGCTATTAATCCTTAGCTCTGCAAACGCGCTAGCAATGCATCCAGCCGCTCGGCAGATTCGTTCGCGCCCTCCTCCATGCCAGAGTCAAATAGGCCATCGCGTTCATCTTTGGAGCCAAAGTATGAGGTAGCCGTGAGCGTGGTTTTTCCATCATGCTCTTCAAACACGTAGGTTTCCACGCCCGGCTCGCCCATTAGGCCATCAAAGCCAAACGTCCAAGTGAAGCGTTCCGGCGCAACTATTTCACGGAGCTCACCGAAAAAGGCAATCTCACTGCCATCCTCCCCGCGCGAAACAAAGCGCCACTCGCCGCCGGGCCGAGGGTCCCATTTTTCCACGCGGGTAGTGTAGGCGCGCGAGCCCCACCACTGCGGGATGAGTTCTGGGTCAATATGCGCTTTGAACACCAAGGCTCGCGGCGCATTGAACACGCGCGTCATCACCATCTCTGTATCAGATGGGAATGTGATTTGGTAACCGGGTTTAAGTTGGGGGGTCATGGCTTTTCTCCTTAGCCTGCAATGTTTGTAAATGTTCTTCCAGCCGGTCGTAACTCGCTTCCTTGAAATTACGATAAGTTTCCAGCCACTCTGCGAACGTTTGGAATGGCTCCACCCGCAATTGGTAAATGCGTTGGTTGGCCGCCGGGTGTACCTCAACTAGCCCGGTCTCACTGAGCACGCGGAGATGTTTGGAAACTTGGGGCTGGCGAAGCTCAAGCCGCTTGGCTATTTCACCCACTGGGCGAGGGCCCTCGCGCAGGAGTTCAACAATCCGAAAGCGGTTTGGCTCAGCCAAAGCTGTGAGCATTGGAAGCATGGAGGTAATATACCCAAAAGGAATATTCCTGTCAAGGAATACTCCAATGAATTTTAGGGAATCTTTGGCTTGGGGAAAGTGTGAAAGTGGGCAGGTGAGAGTCTCCCTTTCCCTGCTCACTTTCACACTAGCATCTATGGCTTTTCAGGCGGCTTGGGCATTCCAACCACCGGCGCGGGCGCGGAGACCCACATAAATTCTGGCTTGGTGGCTTGGGCTTCTAATTTCTCTTGAAGATTTTCAGCCGGAACGCTTTGAGAGTCCATCACTTCCGGCGCAACGAAGATAGGGGCACTGAGGCGCAGGGCCAAATTGAGGGCATCACTGGGGCGTGCATCCACTGCTTGCGTTTGGCCGCTGGCGTGCACAGTGAGCGTGGCGTAAAACACCTCAGCTTGCAAACGGCTGATGGTGACGCGCTCTACTTTCGCTTGGGCGGCTTCCAGCAAACGGGCCGTCAAATCAAACGTCATCGGGCGCGGGGTGGAAGTTCCGGCCAATTGCAGAGAAAGCGCATCCGCTTCAAACGGGCCAATCCAAATAGGCAAAACACGGGGGCCATTTTTTTCTTTCAATATCACCACGCGCTGGTCTAGAGGAGGTGTAGGCGGCGGCAGAGGGATATTGAACATGGGCGTGCCGGGCGGCGGTAACTCACGGCTAGCAGATTCCAACACATCTTTCTCCGGCGTTTTTAGAAACATCACGTTCGCCGGTTCAAACTTCAGCGCACGCACCAAAACATTTTCAATGGTCACTTCAATCATGGCGGGTTGCTCCTTAGGCAAGGATGGTTCAGGCAATAGTTGTGCGCGCAATTTTTCTCGCGCACGGTGTAGGCGGGCTTTGAGCGTGCCCAGCCGCGCACCGCTGAAGGCACTGATTTCGTTCAACGTCAGCCCATCCCAATAATGCAGGCGCACCACGGCTTGCTGTTCGGCGGGCAGAGTTTCTAGCGCACGTAAAACCCAGCGGTGCAGTTCCAACGTCTCAGCCACCGCTTCTGGCGAGGGCGCTAATTCCGCTAGCGAGAAGTGCTGAGCCACACGCCCGCCGTCTAAATCTTCCAGCGCGTATGTGTGGCGGTGGGCACGCAGGCGCATTTTGGCCAAGTTCAACGCTATGCCGCCCAGCCACGGGCCAAATCGGTCATCATCACGCAAACGGTCAAGGTTCAGCCACGCTTGTAAGCCCGCCTCCTGCAGAACATCTTCGGCTTCCCACGTGCCGCCCAGCAAGCGTGCCGCGAGGCGCAGGGCCAGCGGGCGATGCCGAGTTAGTAGCTCCGCAAACGCCGCTCGGCTCCCCGCCCGCGCCTGTTGCACCAATTCAGAGTCACGCGGCTGGGTGGTCATTCGTCTTTGCTTTGTAGTTGCACTTCAGCATGTAAAGGTTGCAGGTTTGAGGACGCGGATGAACGCGGGCGCTTCGCGCACACGGATTTATTTCCGTGTTCATCCGTGTATTTCCGTGTCCCAATTAATTACACCGGTTCAAATAAACGCCATTCCGGTGGAACGATGGAGCGCCATTCCAGCGTTTCTGGCGCGGGGAAAGAAAGTTCAGTGCCGGGCGGCACATGGTCACGCAGGTGCGCGGCAAATTCCGCTTCTTCAGCTTCCAACGCCGTCCAAAGTTCTTCCGTCGGAATGCCCACTTCGGCCAGCACGGTTTCTTCAACAAAGATTGGCGCACGGGCGCGGAGGGCCACGTTCACGGCATCGGTTGGATTGAGATTGAGCGGTTGTTCTGCGCCCTCCGCGTTGGCGAGCCAAAGTGTGGCAATGGAATCTGAATCAGCGAGAACGG
>JAEURM010000074.1 GCA_016789245.1 Anaerolineales bacterium | reverse complement strand
GGCACATGATGAACCTAGAAGCCGTGAACACCTACGAAGGCACGCATGATATTCACGCCCTAATCCTTGGCCGCGCGCAAACGGGCTTGGCGGCGTTTAATTGAGCTATTCATGCAACACACATCCAAGCAAAAGCTAATTCAACAATGGTCACAGATATTGGCTATAAATGTGATTGCGATTACGATTGTAGGTAGTATTTTAATCCCGATAATATGGATAGCATCTCTGTTGCGTTCACAATCACGTTGGTTTGTTGATAGTTCTGAAATAATTTTCTACTTAGCCTGTGGTTTTCCAATGGTTGGTGTTATTGCAAATTTCCTGATTGTTCTGGGTAGACTTCAGCTATCTATGACAGCTATGCTGAATAAACTGGTTGTGGCAAGTTTTTTTGTGAATCCAATTAACTTGCTACTATGGTTTGCCTTTGCTCTTTATGCAGGCTCCCTTGACTAAGCTTTTACTCTAATAGCAATCTGTTTTAGGTGATTCACTTGCCGTTTTACAAACCTAACCCCTCAGCAACTGCGCCAACAACCACGCGCCCCACGGGTTGTGTTCAAAGCCAACGGGTTGCGCGCCTGCGCCGCCCGCCAGCCGCAAAGTTGTGACCCAAATGCGGCTATTTCCAATGTGCCACTCCGCCAAATAAGTGCTCCACGTCAACTGCCGCGCATCAAACCGCCGCCAGATTTCCTTTATTTCCCAATTTTCCCCGCCAACCCCAACAGCCGATAGCGCCAATTCGCTCGCCACGCTAAAAAAACGCATATCCGCAAAACCGGCGTGCGGCACAGCCTCCCACAGCGGGTGCGGCTCAAACGTGTGTATGGCCTCGCGCCAGAAAGGCAAATTGGTGGTAAGGCGCGTATCTGGCTGAGTGAGCCAAAGCACAATGTTGGGGATTTGCCGCTCAGCGGCGTCCAGCGCATCATCCAACGAGTTAGTGATGTAGGGCGTGGCGGCCTGTGCGGGAATGCCAGCCGTAAATTCTGTGCCGCGCGCCAGCCGTGTTAGGCCAAAGTGCTGGGCAAAATCCATGTTGGCAAAACTACCGCCCAGCGCAATTTGCTTGGGGAATGTGGGACGGGGAAACGCCCAGAGTTTCCAGCGATTCTCAATACGAAATTGGCTTTCAAAATCTGTGCGGTGAGCTTGAAGCCTGATTTCCACAGGCCGCGCGCTGGGTGGCACACGTAATTTGATGTGGCAAGTTTCACATACTTCACCAGCATTGGCCTCCACACGAGTTGTGCCAAGTGCAAGTATGGCTTTCTCGGTAAATGCCTCCCATGTCAGCTCCACGTTTTCAATCTTCGGCCCGCCGTTGGAAATTATCAACGTGAACTCCGCACTTTCATCCTGCCAAAAACTGTACGGGTCACGCGGCGCGGGGCGGTCACCGCCTTGCCAAGCGCGGCGGCGTGGGCGGTCAAGCGTCAGCACCACTTCCGCGTTAAAACTCTGCCAGTCAATTGCGTTGAATAATTTTGATTTTCCAAGGTCATCAACAATGCCGCTGGTGGTGATGGGCGTATCCGCCCAGCCCGTTACCACATAGCCGCCGGTAGCATTGTGGCGGCGGATGAGTTCCAAAATGTATTGGCGCACGGCGGTGGCTTGTTGGCGGGCGGCTTTTGTCAGCGCCGCGCCAAAATCGGTAATGCCTGCCGCCGCCAGCCGCTCACGCCACTCTTTTTGCGGCACGTAATCGGGATGCTCAGTGGTAGCATCCTTTAACCACCACGCATCTTGCACGCGTGCATAATCGCGCAGAGTATCCGCATCACAAAACTCACCGTACAGCCACGGCTTGTTGGGGCGGTAAGCGCGGCTAAAGTGCTGAATCAGCGGCTCAAAAAAGTGTGGGTCACTGTAAAAGTGATAATCATAAAAATCGCTCAACGGCAAATCTATGCCGCCATACGCCTCGGCGGAGCCGCTGTTATCACACAACAGCGCGTTGGGAAAATACTGCCGCGCCAAACCCCACAACGCTTGCAAAAACTCCGCATCGGCCAGCGCGTTAAGTTCACACCCCAAGCTCACAATCGCACTACTGGGATGATGGTGCACGCGGCGGAAGATGGCTTCATACTCACGGAGCGCATGTGCGCGGAACGCCGGAGTAATTTGGGGAAGCCACATCGGCAGTTCCAGCCACAGCCACACGCCCCACTCATCCGCCACATCAAAGAAATGTTCCGGCGGCACATACAAACACAACTTCCACAAGTTGAAGCCCAGTGCGCGCGCCTTCATGAAATTAACCAGAATTTTTTCACTCGGCAAGTTGGGCGCAATGTGTTCAGCATCCCAACCCCAATCTAGCACGCCGCGCAAATACGGCAACGCGGATGGGAAGCCGATGCGGCGCGTGGTTTGAGAGAAAATTTGAGAATTGAAGAAAGACGTTACTCGTAATTGGTACGTGGTGATTGGAAACGGCTGTGGATTGGGAACCGTAAGCGTGACAGTGAAGCGCGTGCCGTCCGGCGTAAACTCGGCGTGCGCCACGCTTTTACCGTCCGCATCTAAAACTTCCGCCGTAAGGTGTGTGGCCGCGCCGCTCAGTTGGCCGCTCACGTTCACTTCGCCGTTGGCCTGCGCCTGCACGCGCACATCAAAAAACGCGGCGGCCTCCAGAACGCGCAAACGTAAGCTTTGCCACACGCCGCCAAATGTTACGGCCACATCGGGCAAGAAGCCGCCCAGCCACGCCCGCGCCGGGTAATGCCCGCCCAGCTTCCACACTTCAATTTCTAATTCATTTTCACCAGCACGCAAAAACGGCGTGAGTTCAATCTGAAACGGTGTCCACAAGCCCATGTGTTCACCCGCCGTTTGGCCGTTCACGCGCATAAAGGCGTGGTGGCTAATGGCGCCCACTTCCAGAAAAACGCGCCGCGTCAGCCACTCCAGCGGCACAGTCACCGCGCGCCGGTAAAAGGCCGGGCCATCCGTTTTCTTATCGGCTTGAGTGGCTTCCCATGCGCTTGGCACTATGATGGTGCGTGGCGGCTCCGCACCGAGTTGAAAAGCCCACTCGCCGCTCAGGTCTAGAGTGGGCGCAAGCTCATTTTCTAGAAAATAGTCTTGGGGATTCAAGCGGATTTCTCTCGCAAAAAACGCTAAGACCGCAAAAGGATTCTTAGCAGGCTTGGCGTTCTTTGCGAGAATTATTGTTGCGGCGGGTCAAGGTAGATGTTCATATCCCACACCGCTCCCTCAATGTGCCGCCGCACCCGCAAGCCACTGTGTTTGATGAACTGCAAAATTTTGTTGTTGTTGAGATGAATGGTGGCCACAAAGCGCCGGATGCCGTGGTTGCGCGCATATTGCACCAGCCGTGTGGTAAGGGCGCGGCCCAGCCCTTTGCCTTGATACGCATCTTCCACCACCACCGCCGATTCAGCCGTATCGGCCTGTGAGGGTTTTACTACGCCGTAACGCGCCACACCAATGATGTGCTCTGTACCGTCTTTCTCAAGCACCGCCGCCAGCGCCACCCGCGTCAGCCCATCTACATCACACAAGCGCCGCGCTTCGTCATCGCTCAGTGAGGTGCGTACTTCTAGTGCGCGGTAAAAAATGCTCTCCGGTGAGAGCCGATAGAAGAACGCCTTGATGCGTTCGGCATCGTCTGGCCGCAGTAGCCGGAGATGAACAAGTGTGCCATCGCGCAAAGTAACAGTTTCTGGGGTTTGCAGTTCGTGCGTCACGTTGGAGATTATAGCGGGAGTCTGGTTCGGCAGTTGACGCGAAGCGTGCGGCAACACAAAGCGAAGCCCGCCTACGCGGGCTACACCGATAGCCGCCCTACGGCGGCTTTGCCTCGTGTTGCCGCGAATTTATTCGCCGCAAACTAATTCTTGATTGCCAGCACCCACCAGCCCGCGCCCCACCACTTGGAAAACGCCGAGCCAGATAAATCAAAACTGCGCCACCACTTTTGGAAGGCGCTGGATTTGAAGCTGTTGAGCATGAGCGGTGCGAGGATGGGCAGGCGGCCCAAAGACGTGACGGGGCGATTGCCCAAAGTGTGCGTGACACGCCCGCCATGTTTTTGCACGGCGCGCACGTAAGTCTCTAGGCTGTAATTGTTTTCAAAAAAATCAGCGCGTGTGGCTTGGCCCAGCTCTGCCCACCGGCCGCTGAGCACGGTGCGGCCTACTTTTTTGAGCGTGGCCGGCAAACGGCCAAACGTATCTACGGAAAAACGCTCCGTCACAATATCCGCCAAGAAAACGCCACCCGGCTTTAGCACCCGCATCTGTTCCGCGATGGGTTTTTCAATATCCGTAAAATGTTCCAGCAGGCCAAAGCTCATCACCACATCAAAGCTGTTGGCTTCATACGGCAGTTGCGTAGCATCTGCTTTGCGGAAGATGGCACGCGGCGGGCTGAGTTTGGCGTTCTGGGCAAAGTTGCGTTCGGCAAAGCGCAGGGCTTCGTCCGATAAATCCACCAACTCCACTTGGTAGCCGTACGTGTTATGCAGATACAGTGAAACGCCGCCAGAGCCACACCCTACTTCCAAAGCTTTTTGCGGCGCGTTGGGCAAAAATTCATTCAGCCGCTGAAACTTCACCGCTTCCCACAATTCCGGAAACGTGCGGCTGGCCGCAATATTGCCGCCGCTGTAAAACAAACTAGTAGAAGCCCAGATTTTTTCAAAAACTTCATGCTCGCCGGTGTGTTCATTGGCTGGTGGGTGAGGGAGAGCCATAATCGTTACGGCACCTGCGTGGGTGTGGGCGGCGGGCCGGGAGTGATGGTGTTGGCGATGTTGGCCGCTTCAGGAAATTCCTGCAACCATTCATTCAACCGTTGTGAATCAATCGTGATGGGGTTGGTGGGCTGTTCGGCGTTAAAGGTGCGGATACCCGCTTGTTGCCCGCCCACTAAATCCGTGAAATTGCCAGTGTTGGCCGTCAGGCGGCACGCACCTTCTAAACACGTAGCAATCATGTGGCCGTTGGCCGGGTGAAATTCCACCGCCATGAGTGAGCCGCGCACCGCCGCCACACCACTGGGCGTTTTTAGTTCAAAATTGCCCGTACCCAATTCTTTGGTTACTTGAATAAACACGTGCCCCGCTTCCAGCAAAAATAGTGTAGATGGGTTTTCGGCTGACGGTGAAAATACATCTAGTGTGAATTGGTTTTCCGGCGCAAGGCGCATGATGGTGCCATCACTAATATCCAGCCGTATGCGGCCATCAATGCCGGTTTGCACCCCGCCGCCCGCCGCAATTTTTTGGCCAACACCCGCCTCCAACCACTGCATGCCGGGCGCGGTCAGCGTTTGCGCTAAGCCGGTTACTTCTGAGAGCGAAGCCGCGCGGGCCACAACTGTAGGTGGTATAGCGGTTGAACTAACTGGCGCACACGCGGCTAAACAAAAAATGACGAGTGGTAAAAAAATTTTGTAGTTCATTAGCAATCAAAAATCCAAAATCTCAAATCCCTACTCAATCTTACCCGCCGCGCGCGCTTTCGCCAAAACCTGCTCAGCGGCCTTCACCACGGGCATATCCACCATTTTGCCATCCAGTGAAAATGCGCCCAACCCAGAGGCCTGATTTGTCTGCGCGGCCTGCACCACACGCTGGGCGTGAGCGAGGGCGGCTTCATCCGGCGTAAAGGCGGCATGCACCGGCTCAATTTGGTTGGGGTGAATTAACTGCTTGCCGCCGTAACCCAAGCGTGCGCCTTGGTGCGCTTCACTCAATAAACCGGCGCTATCGCCGTAATCCACAAACACCATATCTAGCGCTTGCAAGCCAAAAGCGGCGGCGTGCGTTACCACCGCTGAGCGGGCGTAAAACACCTCCCACGCCTCACGCGTGCGCACTGCGCCAATATCACCGGCTAAATCTTCTGCGCCAAAAATCAGCGCCGTGAGGCGGGGTGAAGCGTTCGCAATTTCTTTGAGATTGATGATGCCGCGCGCCGTTTCCACCATGGCCAGCATTTCAATCTGACGGTTCGGCCAGCCGTGCGCCCGTTCAGCCTGCGTAATTTGCTCATCCAACCACAGCAAAGCCTCGGCGCTTTCCACCTTGGGCAAAAGCACGCTGGCGGGCCGCGCGGCTAATGTGTGCGCTAAATCTTCCACTTCCCAGCCAGAACCAAAGCGGTTGATGCGCACCATACGTTCACTGCGGCCAAAACTTAGTGTATTTAGCGCCTCAGCCACGGCCAGCCGGGCGGCCTGTTTTTGGCTCAGCGCCACGCCATCTTCTAAATCCAAACACACGCAATCAGCACCCAGCGTGATAGCTTTTTCAATTTTGCGGCGGCTATCACCGGGAACAAACAACAATGAACGGCGAACACGCATAGATTTTCCTTGTAAGTGTTAGTAAGACCTGTCAGGTGGCGCGTCTTTCAACTTGAACTATTTTGGCCTTCGTTCGCACCACTTGACAGGTCTCGGCTAAGTTTTAGGCGGCTGGGCCATGTAATGAGAAAAATCACAAATAGCATTACCAACGCGCCTTGGGTGATGAAGAGCGTGATGAGCTTAAACTGCTTGAGCGTGAGCATGGCATTTGCCGCCTCGGCCCACAGCGGCGGATAAAAATTGATGAGGAGTAAATTGGCAATGTTTTCCAACCAATCAAACAGCATGGGCATAGTGAAATACACAAAGCCGTGGCGGGTGGTGAGTTGGGCATACAGCCTCGGCTGAGTGTGCCGGAGTAAAAACGCCACGGCGGGCGCGGTGAACAGGCCACCCAAAAGCGGGAAGGCAAAATCTACGGCGGCAAACAGCCAATACCACAGCCGTGAGGCCGAAGTGTAAACACTTAGTTGCTCACTCACTGCCGCGCGGCTCAACTCATTTTGTAAATCAAAGGGTAAGTGCCCTTGCGTTACGCTGGCAAATTGTGCGCCAATCACGCGCAGAAGCCACAGGCACAGCGCAAAGCCCATCACAAAGGCCAGAAACAATTTCCCCATGTGTGAGATTTTGATGATGAAGGCGTGAAAAGTGCGCATGCCGTAGTTAGGCTGGCCGCTTGAGGAACATGACGGTGCGCTCCAACTCAACCACGACTGTGCCATCTGGCTTGCGGCCCGTTTGCTTTAGCCGCACCAAACCGGCGTTGGGGCGCGATTGACTCTCGCGTTTTTCTAGCACTTCAGTTTCGGCGTAAACGGTATCACCGTGAAAGGCGGGGTTGGGGTGCTTGACGTTCTCATAGCCCAAGTTGGCAATGATGGTGCCTTCCGTCAGTTCGCTCACGCTTAGGCCCACTACCAGCGCCAGCGTAAACAAGCCGTTCACAATCCGTTGGCCGTACTGCGTCTTGGCCGCAAAATCTTCATTGATGTGTAATGGCTGGGTATTAAGAGTCAGCGCACTAAAAAGCACGTTGTCCATTTCAGTTAACGTGCGTCCCGTGCTGTGCTTAAAACAGTCACCCACGTTTAGGTCTTCAAAGTATTTACCGGGCATGGATTCTTTTTCAATGATCGCGCGGGTGGGTGGCTTAGGGGGCCTACGTTTCCGCCGCCGCTTCACCTTCAACTGCGGCCAGTTTGCCTTCCACGGGTGTGGCGCAGTAGGGGCATACGTTCCATGGCAAATCCATCAGCTTGCCACAGTGGCCACACTCTTTCTTCAGTTTAGTAAGGCAATTGGGGCACACGCGCCAGTCTTCTTGTACTTGCCGGCCACAGCCCGGGCAAACGCGCTTCTCTTCAATTTCTTGGAGTAGCGCTTCTTCTTCCAAGCTCTGTTCATAAGTTTCGGCCAGCGTTTTAGGAGGACGCAGGATGAGGTACACCAGTAGACCCGGCAACGTCAGCACCGCTACCACGGCCGCCGCCAAAATTGCCGCAAACACATCCCGTGAGCGGGCGCGCATATCGCGGTACGTCCAAAAAATTAGGCTGAGCCAGAGCGCGGCCAAAAACGCGCCCAGAAAGGCCACCACCAGCAACACTACATCGGTAAGCGAGTTTAGGTTAGGCATAGGTACGTGAGACGATTATAATTCAGCCAGACTCAATTACCAATCACTGTGAATTCAATCAATGACTGATTACCGCCCGCGCCTTGCCGATTTACCCACTGATGACCGGCCGCGTGAGCGTTTAGCCTCGGTGGGTGCAGGCGCGTTGAGCAATGCAGAATTGTTGGCTATTTTGCTCCGGGTGGGAATAGAAGGCGAAAATGCCGTGCGGTTGGCGGAACGCCTGCTAGCAGAAGTAGGCGGTTTGCCCGGCTTGCACCGCGCTTCGCTCAGTGCTTTGCAAATGGTGAAGGGTATTGGCCATGCGAAAGCCGCGCAATTGCTGGCCGCCGTAGAATTGGGGCGCCGCATCGCCATCAGTGTGCCGGATGAACGGCCACTCATTAAATCCCCGGCTGACGCGGCGAATTTGGTGCTGTATGAACTTTCCGGCTTA
>JAEURM010000073.1 GCA_016789245.1 Anaerolineales bacterium | reverse complement strand
GGCCTCTTTGGCGTTAATGGCCGCCGTTACCGTGCAGTTGGGCCAAAGCGCCCTGCGTGACCCACTGACGTGGGCGCTCTGTTTGCTCTCCGTAGTGGTGATGGTGCATTACAAAATTAACGCCACTTGGCTAGTGCTGGCTGGTGCATTGGTTGGGCTGTTGAAGCTGTGGCTAGCTATTTAGAAAAACGGATGAAGCGGATGCGGACGGATGGAACAGAATTTGTTTACAAGGCCTAGCCTCTGCACACATAAATCAGCCCTTCGCGGGTTTCACAAAACAAGCAAGTTTCAACTGGCGCTGGCTAGAAAATGATACGGCCTGTCTTCTCCCTTGTAGGGAGAAGATGGCGCGAAGCGCCAGATGAGGGTCAGCGCGTGCCACACCTGAGCCTAAGCCGAGTAAACTCCACCCGCTCTCCCTCACCCCGGCCCTCTCCCGCAGGGAGAGGGAGCAGGCCGAGATGATTTTAGACCTGCCAAAAGATGAACAGATGATTTTTTCATGTTGCAAATTTCTCAAACCCAAGCCCGCCAACTTTTCATTCATCAGCAACGGCTGGCGGGGCCAACGCCCGTGCCCACCACCGCCAACTTGCTGGAAACGGTGCGCGCTCTGCGGTGCGTGCAGTTAGACCCGTTGAGCGTGGTAGCGCGCAGTCATCAACTAGTGCTGTTTAGCCGCGTGGGGCCGTATGAGTTGGCCGCGCTAGACCAACTGCTTTGGCAAGACCGCGCGCTGTTTGAGTATTGGGCGCACTGCGCGTCCATCGTGCTCACGGAAGATTACGCCCTGCATCACGCCCGCATGCGCAACTATCCTTCGGGCGAGGGCGTGTGGAGCCAACGCGCCCGCCAATGGATGAAAGACAACGCCAAACTCAAACGCTATATCCTTAGCCAGCTCAAAAAACGCGGGCCACTGCTCTCGCGGGATTTGGAAGAAGAGGGCCTGCATCCTAAAGCGTGGGTTTCCACCGGCTGGACGAGTGGCCGCAACGTGAGCCGCATGTTGGATTTTCTCTGGCTCTCCGGCCAAATTATGGTGACGGCGCGGCAGGGCGGGCAAAAAGTGTGGGATTTGGCCGAGCGCGTTTTGCCGGAGTGGACGCCGCGCGAAAAACTATCCGAGCAAGAAATAACGCGCCACGCGATTGAATATTCTCTTAAAGCACTCGGCGTGGGCACGGAGAAGCACATCAAATTTCACTTTGTGCGTGGGCGCTATCCGCACTTTGATGAAGCACTGGCCGAACTGATTAAGAACAAGCGAATTAGAGAATTGGAGATTGCGGGCTGGGCGGGCCGCTGGTTTATCCACGCCGATCGTTTACCTTTGCTGGATACGCTTCCTACGCAACACGCAATACGCACTACATTGCTTTCCCCCTTTGATAACCTGATTGCGGACCGCGCCCGCACCGAGGAAATGTTTGGCTTTGATTTCCGGATTGAGATTTACGTGCCCAAGGCCAAACGCCAATACGGTTACTACGTTCTACCGCTTTTGCATGGGGATGAGTTGATTGGCCGCCTTGACCCGGAGATGAACCGCGAAACCGGCGTGCTGACCGTGAACGCCGTGCACGCCGAGCCGGGCGCGAAGAATCATTCCGGCGTGGCGGTGGCGCAGGCCGTACACAGTTTGGCGCAATTCCTCGGCGCACAAGAAATCCGCTACAATCGTCAGCGGGTGCCAACTTTTTGGAAAAAGGCGTTAGCCTAACGAGCGTATTTCGTATTGCGTATTCCGTAGTACGCACTACGCAACACGCACTACGTTTCACGCATCACGTTTCACACATGTCTCAGCCCATTCGCGTCCTCCACTTCGCCGATTTGCACGTGGGCATGGAAAACTACGGCAAGATTGACCCGGCCACTGGCATTTCCACGCGCATTCAAGATTTTCTGAACCGGCTGGATGAAGTAGCCGAGTACGCGCGCACGCACGATGCGGATTTGATTCTGTTTGCGGGCGATGCGTTTAAGACGCGTGACCCTGACCCCACGCAACAGCGCGAGTTTGCACGCCGCATCAAACAGATGGCCGAAGTGGTTCCCGTTTTCTTGTTGGTGGGCAACCATGATGTGCCCGGCCAAGCGGCCCGCGCCACCTCCATTGATATTTTCACCACGCTGGACGTGCCCAACATCATAGTGGGCCGCAAGCCAGATGTGCGTGTTATTGAAACCCAAAGCGGCCCGCTGTTTTTGGCGTGGATGCCGTTTCCGGTGCGCTCTCGTTTATTGGTGAGTGAAGAACTGAAAGGCGCTTCAGTGGAAGAGCTTGACCGGGCGCTAGAAGCCCGCGTGAGTGAAACGCTGGCGGATTTTGCGCAACAAGCGGCGGAAAAAGATATGCCGCGCGTGCTGGCCGGCCACTTCTCGGTGGGTGGCGCGGAGTTTGGCAGTGAGCGCAGTGTGATGGCCGGCCGAGATTTAGTCATCGCCAAATCCGCCCTCGCCAATCCGGCGTGGGATTACGTGGCGCTGGGGCACATTCACAAACATCAAGATTTAACCGCGAATGAACGGGGTGAGGGCGGGGTGCCGCCGGTGGTTTATTCCGGCTCACTGGAACGCATAGATTTTGGCGAAGCGGCGCAACCCAAAGGTTTTTGCTGGCTCAATGTGCAACGTGCCGCCACCACGTGGGAATTTGTGCGCGTGCAGGCGCGGCCCTTTTACGTGATTGAAATTGATGCGCGTGGCGAAGCTGACCCAACCCAAACGGCGCTAGATAAAATTGCGGCCCGTTCATTGAAGGACGCCGTGGTGCGCGTCACAGTCGAAATGGATGAGGGCCAAGAGCCGCTCTTCCGCAAGCGAGAAGTAGAGCAGGCGTTGAGCGCGGCCGGCGTGGCCAACATTGCAGGTATTACGGTGAAAGTGGAGCGCACCGTGCGCGTGCCCGGCGTGGGCGGCGCGGCAGAATCGCTCACGCCCGCGCAATGGTTGGAGCGCTACTTCCACGCCAAGAACAAAACATCAGAGCGCGCCGCCCTGCTTCTGCAAGCGGCGGAAACGCTGTTGGGTGAGGAGTAGCTTTTTCCAGACTTCGCCCGCCGATTGATCGGCGGGCTGATATTACGAAGCCAGCTAAAGCTGGCTAAAAATGTAACGCGCTCCATAGGCGCTTCAGCGCCCTTTGTTATTTCAGCCAGATGCTTTAAGCTCGGCTTCGCAGGTGTTTAGCATCGGGCGGGCTAGAAAGATAATTTTTGTGCCAATTCGTGAAATTCGTGTTCACCACCTTACATGATTCCTCTCAGACTAGAACTCAAAAACTTCCTCGCCTATAAAAATCCCGCGCCGCTGGATTTTACGGGTTTGCATGTGGCCGTGCTCACGGGCGAAAATGGCGCGGGCAAATCCTCTTTGCTGGATGCCATGACGTGGGTGCTGTGGAGCCGCGCGCGCGCCAAAAAAGATGAAGAGCTGGTGCATCAGGGCCAGAGCGAAATGCGCGTGGAGTTTACGTTTGCGCTGGGTGAGGACGTTTACAAAGTGAGCCGCACCAAACGCGTGGGACGCGGCGCGGGAGGCCAATTAGATTTGCAAGCGCGCGTCAACGGCAAGTGGAACTCACTCACCGAAGCCACCATCCCCAAGACGCAAGAAAAAATCAGCCGCCTGCTGAGGCTGAACTACGAGACGTTTGTAAACTCCGCTTACTTGGTGCAGGGCCACGCAGATGAGTTCACCAGCAAAAAGCCCACCGAGCGCAAGCAAGTGCTCTCGGATATTTTGGGTTTGCAGGCGTGGGAAGAGTACGAAGACCGCGCGAAAGCCAAAATAAAAACGGTGGATGGGCAACTGGCCGGATTGGAAGCCGTGCTGAATGAAATTGAAAATGAACTGGCGCGGCGGCCCGATTACGAACGTGACCTGACGGCCGCGCAGGCTAGCGTTATCACGGTGAACGAACGGCTGAAACAGGCGGAGGTCGAGTGGGCGCAGATTGAATCCGCGCGGCAGGCGTTGGTGGCTTTGCAACGCCAAGCGGATGATTTGGCCCGCCGGGTGCGCGCGGCTGAAGGCGAACTGGCCACGCTGGACGCAGACTTGGAATCCGCGCAAAAACAGGCCAACACGGCAGAACTGGCGCGGGAGATTGAGAGAACCGAGCGGCGTGTGCGGGATTTAGATGAAGTGGACGCCGAGCGGGAACGTTTGGCCGAAGCGCGGCGCGTGGCCGGTGAATTGGCCGCTCAACTGCGCGGGCAGAACGAAGCGGCGCAACAAGAAGCGGAAGGCCTAAAGAAGCGCATTGCCAGCACTGAGGCCGAAGCCACACAAACTAAGCACCGGCTCACGCAAGCCGCGCAAACGGAGCTGACGAAGCTCACCACGCGCCTCGCCAATTTGCAGAGCGCCACGGAAGCGTTGTGCCCCACGTGTGGGCAACCGCTCACGGACGCTCAGCGCGCCGAACTGATACAACAACTGCATGCCGAAGCCGAGGCGCGGCGCACGCAGACTCACGCCGAAGAGCAGGCGCTGGCTTCTCAACTCGCGGAGGCCATGCATCAGTTGAATGCGGAGGTTGAAGCGCGGCGCAATCTTTACCGCGAAAACAACGCCCAACTAAAAACCTACGCAGATGAGCAAGCGCGGATGGATAAAGATTTGGTGGCCTTTGCGTTGGAACTGAAACAGAAACCGGCGCTGACGGAAAAAGTGGGTGAACTGCGTGCGGCGTTGGAGCAGGCTAGCGCGGCGCAAGAACGCATTGCGGGTTTATTGCAGAGGCGCGAGCGCTGGGTGAAGGCGCGGGATGAAGACCAACGCGCGCAGGCCAAAGTGCAAGCCGAGGCGGAGGAGCACCGCGTGGTATTACAAGGTGCTGAGGGCAAGCAACGCGCGCTAGACCAATTGCGGCAAGAAGATACGTTTGCCAAAGCGCGACTGGGCGCGGCGGAGCAAAAATTGCGCGCGTTAGAGTCTCAGGCGCAACTGCGGGAGGCGCGGCGCGCGGAACGTTTGCAATTAGCGGAAAGCAAAGGCGTGTTGGAAGAATTGCGGGAGGCCTTTGGCAAGAAAGGCGTGCCAGCCATGATTATTGAAACGGCTGTGCCGGAAATTGAAGCCGCCGCCAACCGCCTGTTGGGCCGCATTACGGATGGGCGCATGCTCTTGCGCTTTAAGATGCAACGAGAGACGCAGGCCGGTGATGTGCGTGAGACGCTGGATATTGAAATTGCGGATGAATTGGGCACGCGCGCTTATGAGCTGTACTCCGGCGGGGAGGCCTTCCGCGTGAACTTTGCCATTCGCATTGCGCTGAGTCAACTGCTGGCGCGGCGGGCTGGCACGCAACTGCACACGCTGATTATTGATGAGGGCTTTGGTGTGCTAGATGCCGTAGGCCGTGAGCGGCTGGTGGAAGCCATTAACGCCGTGCAAGATGATTTTGACCGGGTTTTGGTGGTGACGCATATTGATGAGTTGAAGGATGCCTTCCCGGCGCGGATTGAGATTACGAAAACGCCCGATGGCTCTGAGATTGCGGTGGTCTAAAACAGATGAAGCGGCTTTGGGGCTGAAACACAGAAGGCCACGGAAGAGCGCAGATGAACACGGGTTTTCCGTGTTTTCCCTTTAATATCCGTATGCGAAGCGTCCGTGTTTCAGACGCGGGCGGTCCAAACTTGAGCGGCGTATTTTTCTGCTAACAGCCGCTGGGTGTGTTCACGCTCTAGCGCGGAAAGCTCCCCCAATTCAAAATTGAGATTGAGCGCGTGGCTAAAACCGTTTTGCAGAGCGTGCGCCGCTTCGTTCCATGTGGGCGCTGTACCCAGCACCGCTTCCAGCGTGGTGGCCCGTGTGCGCACGCGCTCTTTAGCGTTGGCGCGTTCCGCTTCATCCGCAAACACTAAAGCCTCACAAATCCGCGCAATCTCACCCACCAGCGGCAACGTGCCGTGTTGCAGAACCACGCCCTTCTTACGCACCTGCGCACTCCCCAGCAGTTTTTGCCCGTTGGCCGTAATCTCGTAATCCGAAGGCACTTCAAAGCAAACGGGATTTTGGGATTGGGTGCTTGGCTGAGTGGGTGATTTTTCTTTTTTCTCGGCGTTGGCGTTTAAGCCGAGAATTTCTAAGCCGCGTAGAAGGCCGAGGCTGAGTTGGCGGTAGCTTTCAATTACGCCACCCAGCACGCGCGGCTCACCCATTGGCGCAAGTACGCTGTATGTTAGTTCATCTGTGTGCAGAATGGCCCGCCCGCCGGTGGGCCGGCGCACCAAACCCCAGCCGCGCTCCGCCAGCCGCGCCGCATCCACATCACTCACCGGTTGAGCGTAGCCCAAAGAAAGGCAGGCCGGTTCCCACGCAAAAAAGCGCAGAGTGGGCGGTGCTTGCCTTTCCGCAATGGCCAGCAAAATGGCTTCATCAATCGCCATGTTCAGCGGGCCAGCCAACGGCGGCGTGCGCAGTAGCCGCCATGTGGCGGGCGGAAATTGAGCCGAACTCATTCCGAGCCTTTTAGCGCCAACGTCCACTCACCATCCGGCATGCGCACCCACAAATCCTCGGCGGCCACAATCAAAGTATTGGTGCTCCAATGCGCTTCTAAATCATAAATGGTGGGCAACTCTTTTTCGCGCGTCAGCGTTTGCCCCGCATCGGCTGAAACGTACACCCCTTGGCCCGCCACCGCAAAAAAATCTCTGGCATCTTCATCCAAACCGATGGCGCTTTGCGTTTTAATCGTGCAGTAAAACTTCTCATCGTCTTGATTGGGATTCTCGGCCCATGTTCGGCCACCATCTTCGCTCACAAAGTAGGTGGATTCACGTTGCTCACCCGAAAAATAAGCATAACTAATATAACTGCGGCGAGCGATGAGACTGCCTTCCGGCTCTTCTTCAATGCAATCAAAGGCGGGTGGGCGCGGCGCGGGTGAATCAGCTAATAATGCGAGAACGGCAAAACTCAGCGCGGCGGAGTGTGCCCACGTGATGCGGGCCGGGCGGGGCGTGTATTCCCAAATGTGCCAAGGAATTAGGAGGCCGGGCAAAACAATTAAGTCTGAGGCATCTAGGGCCAGTTTGAGCGGGAAACCAAAGCTGGCGAAAAACTGAAGTACAGCGGCGTTCAGCGGCGCGATGCTTTTTGCGGCCACCAGCGTTAGCCCCACGGCAACTAGGCTGAACACCCGCACAGCGCGGCCAAAGCCCAGCGGCGCTAGCTCGGCGGCTAACAGCAGAGGGGCCAGAACCATCCAAGCTAAATCACTCAACTTGCCGGTGAGCCAATTGGGCCACAGCGGCTGAAACACTAAGGCATTCAACAAAAGCGTAACCGTGGCGAACAGAGCCATTGGATGAGTAAAGCTGTGGAGGGCGGGGGAGGTTTTCATCGCTTTAGATTTTTCGCAACGCCGCCACCACGGTGCGTTGCACAATCACAAGTTTGGGCGGGGTGGGTGCGCGGCTGAGGGCCACGGCGGCGCGCTCTAGTAAATCATCGCTGGCACGGGCGTGTTCATGGTTATCTTGAAAGTAATCGGTTAACTCATCCAAAGAGTCAAAAAAATATTGGTACTCAAACGTCTTCACGGCGGCCAAATCAAACAAAACATCCAGCGGCTCCACCAACGCTTCCGTGGCTTTGGTGAAATCTAGGCGGGTGGCCGTATCATGCTCTAACGGGCCAAGGTGAATACGGGTAACGGCTTCTAAATTAGCCTCACTCACTTCTAGAGCGGAATCTTTGCTGGTGGCGTACCAAACTTCCAGCGTGGATGCTTCATCCGTGGGGTGAATATCCAACAGCAGGCCGCCGGAGCGGAGAACGCGGTGCGCTTCAGCGACCGCTGAAGCCATGTGCGCATGGGGCACTCAACACAGTGACCAAGTGAAGAAAACAATATCAAAGCTCTCGCTTTCAAAGCTCAGCTTTTGCGCTTCACCCAGCGCTAGCCGCACGGCGGGCAGTGGCTGAGCGCGTAGTTCATCAGCGGCCAGCCGCACTTCATCCGCATCCGGGTCTAGCGCCACCCAGCGTGCCGCTTGGCCAGCCAACGGAAACGTCAGGCGGCCATCGCCCGCGCCAATTTCTAGCACGCGCAAATCATCAAACTCAATCAGTTCGCGGATGGTGTTCAGTTCTAATTTAGAGGGTTGAGTGAGCGGCATATTTAACGCAGGCCTTCAAACACATCGATTTCCACACGCCGCCCGCCGTTTACCAAACTATACGCGCGGTAGAACGTGTTGCGGCCCCACACCCGACGGAGAACTTCTTCTGGCAAATTGAGCACATCACCCAGTGAGGGCAATTGCGATTGGTGGCACCGGATGGCTTGAAGCACCGTAGGCCAATGTTCCGCCGCATCCACCTGCGTGGTGAGGTGCCACGCCTCCCACGCCACTAGCCCGCGCTCCACACTATCCACCGGCATGCTTAGCACAAAACCCTGC
>JAEURM010000072.1 GCA_016789245.1 Anaerolineales bacterium | reverse complement strand
CGGAATCCACTTGGGCGGCGTCCCGTTCCTTTTTCCAATCTTCAATAAATTGCCAGCTTTGGCCGCGCACTTCTTTTTCTGCATGCTCCAACAACACATCCCAATCTCGGCGCGGGCCAAGCGCTTCTTCCGCCGATTTGAGCAATTGGCGGGCAGGCTTGATGTTTTTCTTTTTGAGAAACGGGCGGAAGAGTTCCAACGCGGCGCGGGCGCGGCGGGCGGCGGCGCGAATGTTTTTGATGCCGAGCGGCTCACCGGCGCGCGCGGCGGGTTCGGCCGTTTGCCATCTCTGTAATTGGTCTGCCAGTGTGCGCCACACCACTTCACTAGTGAGTGATTGCGCGGTGAGGGGCGTTTGCGCCAACGCGGCCACGTCCAACGGTTTTTCAGCCACAGCCCACGCGTGCCCAAATACCGCTTGCCACACATCGGCTTTATCTTCCACCGCGCGCGCGCCATCAATTTCCGCATACGGGCCGTTCGGCGTGAGCGCCAACGTTTGGCCGGTGAGCGTTACGCTTTCAATGCGCGTGGTTTGCGTTTGAGAGTAATCCAAACCATCGGCAATGCGCACCAGCGCGGCCAACGCCAACGCGTGCGCTTGTTGCTTTTCGGTGAGCGCAGTAAACAGCGGCTCTTTCTCTGCCTTCACGCGCTTGCGGTGAAAACGGATGATGCAGGCCACCATCGCTTGCTCGGTTGGGCTGTGGCCCACTAATTTCATGCTCATCAGCGCATCGCGGCCAGCAGTGTGATGTTTCGGCTCATCAATTTCCACGCCCACGTTGTGAAGCAGTGCGCCCGTTTCCACCAACGCCCGTAGTTTGTGCGGCAGTTGATGAATGTTGTGCGTCAAATCAAATAATTGCATGGCATGCGCGGCCACCTGTTGCGCGTGCGCCATATCCACGCGTGCGGCGGCCAGCAATTCATCTACAAACAAGGCCGGGCGGGGCAATGCTTCAAGCCGCTTCGCTTCAAATTGCTTCAATACGCGTTCAACGGTGTTGGGCGCAACTTTTAACGCCTTGGCAATCTGCGCCGCAGATGCGGTTTCCGCCATCAGCACCATTTGCGCTACGCGCGCCGCCGCCTTGGGGGAACGGTGTATGTGCCAGTTAAGCCAAAAATTTTCTACCGGTGTGAGCATGAGGAAAGTATAGCGTTATTTTGGGCTGGGTTTGTTAATGCAAATTACACAAATTTCACGAACTAACACATATCCTGAGAAAAGCATCCTGAGCTTGTCGAAGGATGCGCACAAGGCCAACTGCGGTGCGCTTTGACAAGCCATCCGTGTACTATATTTTCGTGTCATTCGCGCAACTCGTGTTGCACCCCACTCTGTGATATTTTTACGCACATGAAACTTTGGCGAATAATTCTGCTTTCCATTTTAGGTGTAGTGGCGTTTGTGGCGTTACTGCTTCCCTATCTCATCCCGCTTCCGCCGCAGGCTAATTTAGATGCACAAGCCCTCGCGCCCGCTGAAGGCCGCTTCATTACTGTCAACGGCATTCGCACCTTTATTCAGGAATTTGGCCCGGCGGAGGGTGAGCCAGTAGTGTTAATACACGGCTTTGGCGCATCTACTTTCATGTGGCGGGATAACGCCCCGGTGTTGGCGGAGGCCGGTTACCGTGTGCTGGCGTTAGATTTAGTGGGCTACGGCCTCTCGGATAAAAATTTGCTTTGGATTTTTCTCACCCCGCGCAAGCAGATTTTGTAGCCGCAGTGATGCAGGCGGCGGGCATTGAGCGCGCTACCTTGGTGGGCCACAGCATGGGTGGAAGCGTCATCGGCCATGTGGCCCAACGGCACCCAGAGCGTGTGGCCGCTTTGGTGTTTGTAGATGGCGCAGTGCGTGAAGCCTCGGCCAGTGCCAGCAGTGGCGGTTCTATTTTGGGCATTCCGGTGCAACTCGGTTCATTGGCAGAATTTCCGCCGTTTCAGCGTTGGGGCCGCATTGCGCTGTTATACGGCCTCACGCGGGAGCGCATGGCCGCCACGCAACTCACCGCCTACTACCGCAAAGAAATTGTTACACCGGAAGTGGAAGAAGGCTACCTGCAAGTACAAAAAATCAAAGATTGGGATTTAGCTCTGTTGGGCGTTCTGCGGGATAGTAGCCGCAGTGCGCTGGCCCAGCCGCTCAGCACTATCACGGTTCCCACCCTCATCATCTGGGGCGATAAAGATACGTGGGTTCCGCTGGCGCGTGGCCAAGCTCTGCACACCGCTTTGCCGCAATCGGAGCTAATCATCATTCCTAACACCGGCCACCTGCCCATGGAAGAAGACGTAGCGGCCTTCAACGCGGCGCTGTTGGAGTGGTTAAAAAGATAAACATTTTGGGACGCAGGTGGCGCAGATAAACGCTGATTAAATTCTTCAATCTGCGTTCACTTACTCCCCACTAATAATCGCCATATTCCCCAGCACGGCCCATGAGTTGAGAAAATCTGTTTTAGAGCGGGCGTAGGTGGTGGCACCATCTAGAATGTAAACAGTATCACCCGTATAACCAGTGACGATGACGGTGTGCTCATACGCGGCCACAATGGTGCTTTGGCCCGTGGAAGCCGCTGTATACGTGAGCGGCGTGCCGTTCCAAATGTGGCCAATCACCCACACCATTACTGGACGGCCAGCATCAATTTCTGCTTGTATGCTTTCCCACGTTAGGCCGCGCACGGCTGTAGCTTTCACGCCATACGTTTGCAAAAGTGCGGCCACCGGCCCAGCATGCACACCGTAAGCATAAGGGGGTGTTTGCCCCCACACGCCCCACGCACTGCCCACAAAGCCCACTTCCGGGTCATCCGCAATGGGCAAGCGGTTGAAGAATTCAATCTCGTTGATGGCGTGGCCAAAGTAACCGGCCCAATCTACCGCCGAGCGGGCTTCACAATCTAGCGGCAAGGCTTGACTTTGCCCGTACACCGCCAGTTGGCGGCCACTGGGTGGCGCGGCTGGCACAGCGCCCGCACCCGGAATAGTCAGCGTTTGCCCGGCATAAATTAGCCACGCATTTGGTAAATTATTGGCCACAGCCAACGCGCTCACCGTTGTGCCATAACGGGAGGCAATGTTCCACGCCGTATCACCGGTGCGCACCGTGTAAGTTTGTGGTGCGGGTTGAATAACCACGGGTGGGGCAGTGGGCGCTCCCAACGTGGGCGGGGCCGGAAGGGGAGTGGCCGCCACATTTTGCACCGTGCCGGGGATGATAAGCCTTTGCCCAACATAGATGTAAATTGAACTCAGGCCGTTGGCCGCCATGATGTTTTGCCAACTCACGCCGTACCGCAGGCCAATGCGAAACAAATTCTCACCCGGCTGGACGGTGTGAACTGTTTGGCTTTGCGCTTGCACCCGAGCCGCCGCCTGCCACAGCACGCCGCCCGTTACCAACAGGAGGGCAAGGCTGGAGATGACAATGCGGCGTAAGAGCGCGATGGAGGCAGATGGGGGCGGCATCGTTCTTAATTAGCCCAACACCAGCTTAGGCGTGGGGCGGGCGGCTTGCGCTTGCCGCACAACTTCGGCGATTTGGTTCAAGTGGCTATCATCATGCGAAAGGCCGTGACAAAAGCGGGAAATGCAATTGGCCATGGGGCCGTTCTCCCACAGCTGATACTGATTGTTCAAATGCGGCTCATCCGGCCAAACATCTAAAGTGGCCAAACGCATACGGCGGCTTTCCTCCAACCGGGCGCGGCACTGTTCAAGTGTGGTGACGGTTTCCCACGCCACCTCGGAACGAGAGCGGCCATGGTTGGGTACGCCGCGCGCCAACTCAGCGGCCAAGAAGGCGGCTTCCTCCGAAGAGGCGGTGACATGCACAATCACGTGGCCCAACGTCCACGCCAAATCCACATCTGCGGCGTTGGCGGCGGCATCATCCTTGGCGTTGGTATCTACCGGTACAAACGTTACATCAAAATCGGTACAGCCCGCAATCAGTTCCAATTGCCGGTCAATCATCACGTTGGTGAGGCGGCGCAAATCATCCCGCGTTAAGTCTTTGGTAAATTCCAACATCGTGATGTTTTTATTGCGCACGGGCGTAAAGTCAAGCATTGGGTTTCCTCTAGAAGAAAGATATAAATAGCGTTTGTGATTGTATCGCACAGGAGAGAAGAACAAAAAATGAAAAAATGGTTACAACGGCTGGCGCTGGGCTTGGGCGTGGCGGTGAGTGTGGTGCTGGTAGGCGGCGCGGCATGGTTGGCTACCCCGGCCGCCCTTATGCCAGAGGCTAATGCCGCGCTTAAATCCTCCGCCACGGTAGAAGTGAAAGAAACGCCAGAAGGATGGATGTTTATGCCGGAGGGGCAAACGCCCGCGGTGGGCTTTATTTTTTATTCCGGCGGGCGGGTGCCAGCCGCTGCGTATGCGCCCGCCGCGCAAAAAATTGCCGAGCAGGGTTACGCCGTGTTTCTGCCGCCCATGCCCTTCAATTTGGCCTTTTTCAACATCAACGCCGCGCAGGCCATTCAGCAAGCGCACCCGGAAATTACGGCTTGGGCGGTGGGCGGCCATTCATTAGGTGGCGTGGCGGCCAGTGAGTATGCCGCGCAAAACCTGGGCCGCGTGCAAGGCTTAGTGCTGTGGGCCAGTTACCCCAACAGCAATGTTTCCCAAGCGGTGATGCGGGCTGTTTCCATCTATGGTGCGTTAGAAAATTCGCGGGAGAGTTTTACATCAGCTCAGGCGCGGGCCAATTTGCCAGCCAGGGTGGAATTCGTGAGCATCAGCGGCGGCAACCATGAGCAGTTTGGGTATTACACCGGCCAACTCAATGATGCCGTGCCACAAGTAGGCCGTGATTCTCAGCAACAACAAGTGGTGGAAGCAACGGTGAAGTTGTTGAGTGCGTTGAAGTAATTGCATCGAATTGCGCGAAAGCTAAATCCGCGCAATTCGATGCAAACGGCTACCTAAAGAATTAACTCCACCTCGCCGCCCACTTCTAACCCGGCGTGGCGGCCCACATCATCAAACAGCACTTTTTCGGAGCGGTGTTCAATCAGCCGCACGCGCACGCTGGCGGTGAGGCTTTCTAGCACGCGGGCTTGCATGGCCGTGCGCATGGGCGCGTGGAGCAGGCCGCCCTCCGCGCGTTGGGCCGCTAACTCCAAGCGGTGCGTGGCGTTGTGCATAACCCACAACACTTGCGTATCTGTAATTTGCAGTTGAGTAATTTGCGAGCCGTTGTAAGTGGCAAAGCGATGCAGGTGGCCGTTATGCCACAAACCTACAATGAAGCCCCGGAACGCCGCGCCCAACCACGGGATGCGGGCCACCGAAGCGCTGAGGCAGGTTCCGGCTTGGGCAAAGTGATTGGTTTGCATCCATACCCACGCGCGCGGAAACGCTTGCCCCCAATCTTTTTCAATGTAGCCGCGCCCGCCACTTAAATCCACACTTTGGCCGTCAATCGCCAACGCGCCGCTCACCGGATGATCTAGACTCACCACGCCGTGATAACACTCCATGAAGGGCACAAAGCTGTACCAACCCATGATGCCGGGCGAGAGCGCCGTGACGGGCCACGGAATGGGGTTGTGAAAGTGTAACTCGCCCGTCAGCGTTTGCTCTGGCCGCTCTAAATTGAGCGCGAAACATTCGGCGCGGAAGTGATTGCGCTCAATCCATACATCAAATTCATCGCGGCTGGCGCGGAACGCTTCCAGCGGAAAGCGATGATAATGGCTGTGGCCGGTGCGCCCATTGAGCGTTTGAATAAAAGCGTGTGAGGCATGCCCGTTTTTTCCAAAAAAGACGCCGGGGATAATGGCCCACACCTCCTGCTCATTAGCGGATACAAACTTGTAATACCAGCCTTCAAAAAAGTTCTGCGTTTTGCCATGCCCGTGGTACATGGCCGGGTGGTAAAGTGGGTTCATGTTTTCTAGAGGGCAGAAGGTGAAACTCCTGAACTCTATTTTCCCTGCGCTTGTTTGTAAGCTTTCAACGTGCGCTCTTTCACAATAGCACGGTCAACAATGGGTTGGGGATAGTGCTCGCCGAGAATCACGCCGCACCGCTTCTGCTCGTCCAGCGTCATGTGCCACGGCGCGTGAATAAATTTATCCGGTACATTGGCCAACTCGGGAATCCAACGGCGGATGAACTGGCCCTCCGGGTCAAATTTCTCGCTTTGCAAAATTGGATTGAAGATGCGGAAGTACGGCGCGGCATCGGTGCCGACGCCGGCCGTCCACTGCCAGCCGCCGTTGTTGGCCGCCGGGTCACCATCCACTAATTGTTCCATGAAATATTGTTCACCCCGTTGCCAATTTATCAGCAAATCTTTGGTGAGGAAGGAAGCCACAATCATGCGGCCCCGGTTGTGCATCCAGCCAGTTTGATTTAATTGCCGCATACAGGCATCCACCACCGGGTAACCCGTTTGCCCACGTTGCCACGCGGCCCAGTCTTCCGGCGCGTCACGCCAGGCAATCTCGCGCAAGTTGGGGTTGAAGGCTTGTTGGAGAACGGCTGGGAAGTGATACAAAATGCTGAAATAAAACTCGCGCCAAATTAGCTCGTTCAGCCAAGTTTCTGCGCCTTTACGCGCCACATCGCCGTTAGCTTGCCGCATAGCCTCTAGCGCGGCCACCACCGCCATGCGCGCCGAAATCAGCCCAAAGCGCAAGTAGGGTGAAAGCGCCGAAGTACCATCCGTATCTAGTTGGTTGCGGCCTTGTGCGTAATTAGAAATGTTGTTGGCAATGAAGTGGCTTAGCCGTTGCTGGGCTTCAATTTCAGTAGCGGGAAATTGGAGAATTGAAGAATTAGGAATTGGAAAATTCTCTAAGTCTTCAATCTTCGGAAATGGCACAAGCCGTGGCGTTTCCAGCCCGCCGCTGGGTTGCGGCAGAAACTTCCATGCTTTGCTGAAGGGCGTGAACACGGTGTACGGGCCACCATCTTTTTTCTGCACAGCCGAGGGATGATGCACCGTAACGCCGCCGGTGAGCGTCAGCGGCAGTTGTTTTTGAATGGCCACATCACGCGCGCGGGCATAAGGGCCGTAATCTTCTTCCGCAAAGATGGCGTCCGTGCCAGTTTCGGCCAGTAAGCGTTGAAGCTCCGCTAACGGCTGACCGTGCCGCACAATTAGTTGTGAGCCGCATTGTTTTAGTTCGGCCTCCAGTGAGCGGAGAGCGTTGAAGAGAAAGGCTTTCCGTTTTTCAGCGCGGGTGTGGTAGCGTGAGTTGAGGAGGCCTGAATCTAGAATAAACACCGGCACCACAGCGCCGTGTTTCAGGGCGGCGTGCAGGGCGGCATTATCGTGCAGGCGCAAGTCACGCCTAATCCACCAGAGGGCTGTGGGCATTTTTATCACCGCAAGGGCGCGAAGAACGCCAAAGCAAAAAGATTGGGAAAATGTATCACCCGCTGGGGAGAATGGCTGACGAAACCTACTTTGTGGAAAAAAGACTCATGGCTCTCTCAGCCAACACAGTGATGGTGGGATAAGGATTGATGCGTACATTGGCCGGAATGGCCGCGCCAGCCACTATCAACTACGCTGGTGGCCGCACTGGTTCCACCGGTTGCAGAATTTTGCGTTGGGCGGGCGTTACGCGGTTGAGCAATTCTGCGGAGTAGTTGTACCCAAAGCGGGAAGCGCCCCAAACCGGGCCGTAACGGTAAATGGTTACGCGCCGCTCACCAGCGGTGTTGGTGCGGCTACTACCGCCATGCATCAGGCCATCTACAAACAGCAAGGCATCGCCCGCTTGCAAATGCACTTCCACCGCGCCCTCCAGCGCATCCATGCGCTCCAATTTATCGTAATTACCGGCGTGCGGGTGAGGCAGGTTAGCTTTGTGGCTTCCGGGAATCACCATCGTAGCGCCATCACCCGGCCCAATATCCGTGAGCGCTAAGATGATGTTGCACTGCCCACAACGGAAAGCACCGTGTGAGTAATGATACGCGCCGCGCAGTGCGCCCTGATAGCCGCCAGAATGCACGGGGTGGTGGCCGCCCGCGCGGCGCACCGAGAGAATGCACTCATCTATGAATAAGCCCTCTATGTATGAGTTGGCTTCGCCACAATAACGGCGCACATGCTCAATCCAACTCGGATGATCAATCAAAGTTTCAAACGGCCCGCCCAGTTCAATGCAGTTGTGAAGCTCCAAGCCGGTGGCGGAGTTGTAATCACGCCGTTGCGCGTGGCCCAGCCATTGGCCGTATTCCAACAGCGGCAAAGTATCAATGCTATGGTTGAGCGCGGCTACCAATTCTGGGCTGGCGGCTTGCTTGAGCACTAAGAAACCATTCAAATCAAACAGGAAGTCATCAAGAGGAGTGGGGGGCATTGGGGTCTCGTTTTTCAAACTCTCAGGGTCTTTAAGACCCGATGTTTTAGGATTGATGTAACAAAAACGGCAACGGCCAGTGGCGGAGCGGGGCGGCGTTTACTAATGTAAGGCCGAGGAGCGTTTTGCCACCCAGCCAGCGCAGTTCATCCACCACGTGCGGCCACGGGAACGGATTTTCCGGCAGATAGCGCACACTGACGCACGGCAAGCCA
>JAEURM010000071.1 GCA_016789245.1 Anaerolineales bacterium | reverse complement strand
GGCACGTTATCAAAGCGCGGCGCACCCATGCCCACTACTTCGGTGTACACCAAAGAATCCGCTTGGGAGAAAGTGAGCCGTTGCGTGAGCAAGTTGTACAGCTTGCCGCCCAAATCATTGGGCGTGGCGGCGGTGATGACGAAGAACACGCCAAACGCACGGCCATCCCGAATCAAGCTCATTAAATCTGGAATCAGGTGTTCAAAGTTTTCTTTGAACTCGGCAAAGTTATCAATCACCACCACCACATCCGGAAATACATTGCCCGGATTCTTGAAGTTGTACTCCGCCAGTGAATTGAACTTTTGCAGGCGCTCCTGCCGCTCAGTGATGATGTTGCGCATCATGCGCAAGAGTTGATCCACGCGCGCCGTTTCAGATGGGTCAATCACGGCGCCCACATGCGGCAAAGGCTTGATGGTTTTCAGGCCACCTCGCCCAAAATCTAGCGCGTAAATGTTCAGTTCGGCGGGTGAACGTTGTGCGGCTAAAGCGGTGAGTAAAGTTTTAATGAAAGTGGTTTTACCGCGCCCGGGCGCGCCAAACACGGCCAGCGGGTCATTACTCAAATCTATCGTCAGCAAACGTTGCTCGGCGCGGAAAGGGTTATCCACCAAGCCCACATCCGCCCGGAGCGGTTTGGGGTTACGCCAATCAAAGCTGGGCCAAATCGGCTTCTCTTCGGTGTTGGCGAGCCAAGCTTCCACAGTTGGGTCAATCACCAACGTTTGGTCAGCCGCCGTTTCGCGCTCAGTATTGAGGTATTCCGCATCCACCGGTTGCGTGAACGAGAGAAAATCGGGCAGGGGGTTCGGCCACGGTTTCTTCTGCGGCGGCACACCATCCCGTTGGGCGCGCAGAGCGGCAATGCCCACAATCCAATCTACCAGCGTGCCGGGCGACTCACCGGGCTTCAGATTGAGGGCCTCACCCAATTCCACGCCGGTGTAAAGCGGTGCATCGCCACCTTCACTGGCGCTGGGCAACGCTTCTTCATCCAACCAAATTACATCTTTCAACGTTACTTTACGGTCATCAGTGTAATCTCCACCCGCGCGCGCCACCTGAATGGCCGTGAGCACATCATTGCCCACTTGCATGTAGCCGCGCCCACCCAGGTTGGGCAAAAAGGCGGCATCTGGTTGGCCAAGCAATTCTTTACTGTCATCGGGCGTTTCCACGCGTAAACAAATGCGGAACTTCATGTTGGCACGCATCTGGTCACTCACCACGCCGGCCGGCCGCTGAGTGGCCAAGATTAAGGTAACGCCAAAGGCGCGGCCCAAGCGCGTCACGCTTTCAAACTTGGCGCGGTAATCTGGGTTTTGCGTAATCATCTCCGCAAACTCATCCACAATGATGAAGAGATGCGGAAAAGTTTTGGGCAGGCTGGTATCACGGAGGTAGGGGGCTTTGGTGCGGTATTCCACCAAATCTTTCATGCCGCTTTTGGCGAGCACGGCACTGCGTTGCGCCATCACCGCTTCAATGGCCGTGAACATGCGCTCTACGGCGTTGGCCTGTAAGTTGGTGAGAATATCCACCGTGTGTGGTAAACGGCGGAACGGCTCAAACGCCGCGCCGCCCTTGTAATCTACCAGCACAAAGTTCACAAGGCGCGGGTCATACTTCACCGCCAAGCCCGCAATCAGCGTGAGCAATAATTCAGATTTACCGGAGCCAGTGGTGCCGGCAATCATGCCGTGCACACCATCGCCGCCTTCTTTGGCGGAAAAGATGAGTGAGCGAACATCGCGGCTACTTACTAAGCCAATCGGCGTGCTCAACCACTCGGAGTTTTTGGGTTCTAGGCTCCACGCCCAATTCTTTTGCACGGTGAGTTTATCCACCGTGTTCACACGCTTTTGCTCCAATACAGATTGCATCTGAAGCAAATCTACCGAGCGCGGCAAATCAGCGCCAGCACTGCGCTTCAAATCTAAGCGGCGGATGCGGGCCGCGAACTTGCTCCGTGCTTCAGCGGGCGTAAGTTGATCCGCTTCACCCAGATAGCGCGGCGTATTGAAGCCCACTTCCGTATAACGGAACACCACGCGCTCACCAGCAGAGGCCACTTCAATCAGCGCTTGGCAATCACCCGGAATCTTGGCTGCTTCATGCGCCAAGAAAATGATGGCCGCGCCTAACATTGGCCCATTTTGCAAAATGGCGTTGACGGTTGCATCCGAGGCCACATCCGCTAGTGGGGAGGTAGGGGGCACTTCGCCCAACAAATCCACCACTACTACCAAAAACGGCAACGTCACATCACCACTGGCTTTGGCTTTATCATCACTGCTCTCGCGCAAACGCACTTGGCGCGCGTCCAGTTCTTTTTTAATGCGTTTCCAAAAAGCAGAAACTTTATCTTTCTCAGGCGCAAAACACAGTTGGTCTGAAGCTTTAGCCTTCTCATCATCCACATCCACGCCGCGCTCGGTGCAGTGCGGCAACCATTCCGCCCACTGCCATAGTTGTTGGCTGGCGGGCGCGCCCATCACAAACAAACGCGCATCAGAGGCAGAGTGAAAGATGGCGAAGTTGGCTAACACGGCGCGGGCGAGGTTGCCCGTGGTGGCCGCATCTTTGCCATAGATGCCAAGGGCGTGGCGGCCCGGCACAACGCGGCCACCGCCTTCTTCGCCGCCCTCAGTGCTTTTCTGCACTACAGGCCGCAGAGGAATGGTGATGGGCGCCGATGAAAGCAGACGCGAATCACTGGCCAGTTTGCGGGCATCTTTCCACAGCGGGTTTTCATCAGGTGAGGCACTGCCGGTGCCGCCGGGGTTGTACACCACACTCGATGAGCGCGTGCCGAGGCCCAGCCGCACTAAACCAAAGTCACTATCACTGGCGCGGCGTTCCCAAATGCGGGGGCCAAAGCGGCTTTTTTCGCTTTGGGCCGCAATCTCTAAAACGGTATCGGGTTCAGGATAATTGTGTTGATAAAACGCGCGCTGGGCGTTGTGGTGGCGCGTCATCTCTTGGCGCAGAACGGCCAAGTTTTCCAAATAGGCTTTTTTCTTTTTCTCGTACTCGCGCTTCTCATTGCCGCCGCCAAACAACACGGCAAACACCGAAACAATCATCACCAAGCCCATTGGCAACATCAACGCTAAACTACCGGAGCCAGAGGCCAGCAAAAAGCCCAACATCGTCACCACTGAAATGATGACGCCGGTTAAATTCTGTTGAACACCCTGCTTTAACTCAGGTGGCTGGGGAATCTCAATCTCAGCGATGGGCAGTTCGGGTTGGATGCGGGGCGGACGGTCAATGTATTCAACCGGCATAGGGGTCTCCGCAGACAGTTAGAGTTGGTTGGAGCTGATAGTATTTTGTTGACACGGCTAAAAGCCGTCCTCTACAATACTTCACGGGCATTCTCTCACGCGCAAAAGTCAGAGTCAACGCAAGCCAGCGCGTGCCAACGAAGTCTAACTTAATGTCATTGCGAACGAGGGAAGTAAGCTCCCCTCGCCCTGACGGAGTTTGAGTGATTTTATGACTCGCTACTGCACTGTTTGTGAGCGCGCAACTGTGGATGGCAACCTATGGTGTTCCCGCACCGATTGCCCGGCGGAGGCGGGGCATGGCGTGTTGGCCTATGGTGATTTTTTGGGCGATGTAAAAGTGGTGCGGCTTCTGCGTGTGTGGCGCTCCTCGGCCCTTTATGAAGGTGAGCGGGGGGAAGAGAAAGTTTTGCTGAAGGTGGCCAATGAAGTAGATGGTGCCGAAGACCGTTTACGCCGCGAGGCCGCCCTTTTTAGCACGGCCACGCCCGGCGGGCACAATCCGTGGGTGGCGCGCAAACGCACCAGCTGGCCAGAAATTTTGCCCCCCTCCATTGGCTCCAAACGCCCGTACGGTGAAATTTCTTTCCGGGGTGAAACTAAAATCTACAGTGTGTTCCGGCACGCCCGTGGCAAATTTCTCAGCGATTTGATGCTGGAAAATCCGCAGTTGTGGCATCAGCAGGCGGCGTGGCTCATCACCAATATTGGTGAAGCTCTGCAACCGCTGGCCGCACAAAACAAAAGCCACACACACCTTACGCCCGATATGATTTTGGTGGATACCGATGCGGATGGCCATTTACGCCCTTTGATTTTAGATTTGGGTGCGGCACAACCCGCGGCAGAAATTAGCCAAAATGCGCTAATGCTTGAACCGGCGTATTGCGCGCCCGAAGTGGCGGATGGGCGGGCCGGGCGCGCAGCCTTTTCGCCAGCGGCGGATGTGTACGCCTTGGGGTTGATTTACTATGAAATGCTGGCGGGCAAACCGGCCTACGCCTCAGCCGCGCGGCGGGATGAGCAAGTGCGCGCTTTGGTGGCGGAGCGGCACGCAATGCTTTCCGCCAAACGCCCAGAGTTGGAACAAGCTGGGGTGCTGAAAGTTTTAGATAAAGCGTTAGCGGCTAATGCGCGCTTTGCTACGCTTGGTGAGTTGGCGGCGGCGTTGGTGGCCATCTATGGCCGCGTCCCAGCTGAGAAGTATCCTATTCCGCGCCGCACGCTTACGGTAGCCATCGTGGCCGGTTTGATGGCGTTGGTGATTGCCGGTTTTGCGTTGTATGTGATTGCGACTGTTTGGATGAGTGGTTGAAATTTCAAAGAGCTGTAAACAAATAGCATCCTGAGCGCAGTCGAAGGGTGTGAGCACGGCGCCGGAGTCCCTTGTTCGGCATGCTTCGACTGCGCTCAGCACGCCTTCTAAAAACAACAGCGCGGCTCACACTTCTGAGCCGCGCTGTTGAGTTCTTAGTAGAGTGGGGGGCTGTAGGAAATTACCGCACGCCCTCGCCAAAATACCGCTTGCCTTGCACATCGCCTTTTCTGTGGTCACTAATCGCGGCGGAAAGGTCTTTGCTAAATTCATCGCACAATTTGGCCAGTTTCTGCACTTTCTGCTTAATCACATCCAAGTAATTGGCCAACGCCAAATTCATCACTGCGCCAAAAAACGCTGTAGCCCGGAGCACTTGTACCAACGCTTCTAAAACTTTGCCAACGGTGGTCAGTGTGTCTCGCGCCGTGCCGAAGCCTTTGGAGACGTCACCGATCACCTGATAATCCATCTGAACAACTTGACCAGCCATGGTGGGTTTTCCTTTCTAAATGGTGTGCGGTGAATTAAATCTGACCAAACATATCGCCGAGGTTATCCACTAACCCTCGCGCTTTGTTATCCGCTTGATCAATAATACTGGCGGCTTGCGTCAGGTTTAGGTTGACGCCGCCAATCGCCGCAATCAGCTCAATCATCGCCGGCACAATCTTACGGGCCACATCCGCCGCAAATTCATCTGCGTCACCACCAATCCATGCGGATTGCACTTTGGGCACATACCCTTTGAGCGTATCCAAAACGCCTGAGGCAATTTGCTGTTGCTGGCCAATGCCGCTCATCACGTTATCCACTTCGCCGCGTACAAAATTGAAAATAGACATGGTTTAGGCCTCCAGCGTTTACTTAAAGCGGCTTTGGGCGGTTTTCACACCATCACGGGTGAACTTCACCGCACCATCAATATCGCGCTCTAATTCTTGCATCTTCTCGGCCAGCACTTTTAGGCGCTTGTTGAGTTTAGAGCGAACGGCATCCCGAAAAGCATCACCAGCGCCGCCCAGCAGGGCGCCATCTTCCATGGTCTTAGCCACTTTTTCCATCTCGCGCATCGTTTGCTCCAACTGTTGATGGGCGGAATGGAAGGCTTTGGCCATGTCCTCCATCGAGTTGTAGTTCATCCTTACATCAGGCATGGGTGTTCTCCTTGTAGAACAAATGTCTTACCGTAATTAAACATGCATACACCGGCTGGCATCATCCTCAGCTTGCCGCATCAAATCAGAGATTTGGCTAGTGAGGCGGGCGGCCTCAGCCAACGCATTGCGTAAGCGGTTGAGGGCAGGGAACACCGCGCCGTTCATTTCATTGAAATAGGCATTAGCGCCCACGCCAATCCAATCACCACCTTGCAGGGTATCAAACCGCGCCTTGAGGTTCTGATTCATTTGGCCGATGGCTTCTGATTGAGCCCGAAAGGTATTTTGCAGGTTCTTCAGCTCATCATGCTGTGCACGGACTTGGGGTGCTGACATTGAGAATCCTTTCTACTGAGAGTGAGACGATGAAAAAATTCTACAATGAGTGGGTACAAATCTTGGTAAGGGTTAGTTTGGATTTATGGCTAGGAAGTTCTAAGGAAAGCCGAGAGCAGAAGGGCTTTTCCCTGCCTATTGATATTGCGTAATATAATTATTCTTATATTACTCGATTATTGTAGAGAAGACACTCCCCCGAAACACTTAAGCCCTTGCTACAATCAACGCATGCAGTTTCTTAGAACATTAGGTTTTGGCCGCACTGAGCTTTGGGTGACATTTGGCGTATTTGTGGCGGGGTTATTGGTTTTAGGCTGGCTGGGCGGATTCACCCCACCAGCACCAGCGCCCACCGCAACTGCAATCCAACCTAGCGCCACAACGGTTGCTGTACTAGCACCTAGCGCCACTGCGCCGGCCACAGCCGCGCCAACTGCCACGCCGTTTCCAACCGAGACTCTGGCGCCAGCGGTGGTTCCGCCCACGCCCACATGGTTCTACATTGCACCGAATACGCTAGATTTGCCCCCCACTCCGGTTTTGCCCGCCGCCGCCCCCTTCCCTACAAGCTGTGATGGGCCGGGTAGAATAAATATTCTACTGATTGGTATAGATGGCTTTGACGCCAACTACAACCGGCCAGCGCGCACAGATACAGTGATTTTGGTGGGTGTGAACTTCTCTAATAAAACGGCGCAGATGGTGGCCTTTCCACGTGATTTGTGGCTCCCCCTGCCCGGCGGCTTGCCCATCACCGAAGCACGCATCAACTCTGCCTACCACTACGGTGAGCTGTACGGCGTGGCGGGCGGCGGCCCAGCGCAACTGCGCGCCACACTGGAGCAAAATTTTGGCGTGCGCGTGGATAGGCACGTGGTGGTGAGCTTTACAGCCTTTGAGCAAGGGGTGGATACCATTGGCGGAATTGAGATTGATGTTCCCCAACCCATCCGTGACCCGGCTTACCCAATGCGCTCCCGCGAGGGCGTGATGACGATTGAATTTCCGGCGGGGCGCGTGCAGATGGATGGCGGCACGGCGCTGATTTATGCCCGCATCCGGCATGATAGTAGTGATTTTCAGCGGATGCGGCGGCAACAGCAGGTGTTGTTTGCAGTACGGGATAAATTGCTCCGCCCGGAAACTATTCCGCAGTGGCCGGCCTTGGCGCAGTTGTTGTTCTCTTCCGTGCGCACGGATTTGAGCTTTGAAGACGTGGCCTTACTGGGTTGCGCCGGCGCACAAATTGGCAGTGGCTCCATTTCTTCCACGGTGATTGATAGCCGCATGACGACGCCCACCACGCTGGCCGATGGCGCCCAAATTTTGATGCCGCAGATGGAGGCCATTGTGCCGGTTCTGCAATCTTTCAACGCTGGTGAGTAGTTTTAGCCACGAATTACACAAATTGACACGAATTTATCTGTGTTCCAAAAGGTTTTGCAATGAATAAACGCAACTTGGAATTTGTGGGGCTAACTCTGTTTATGGCGCTGTGCTTGGGCGTGGCCTTTTTAGCCGGTTATTACACCCACGCTTATTCCACCGCCAACCCCCTGCTCCGCTGGCCCTTGCCCGGCCTGCCAGAAAGCAAAAATTTTCCAGTATTTGAAGAAGTGCAGGCGTTGGTAGAAACGCACTTTAACGGCCAACTGCCGGAAACAAAAATTTTAGAGCATGGCCTGATCAAAGGCTACATCAGCGCGATTGGTGACCCCTACACCGTGTTTATTGAACCGCAAACCGCTGAGCTAGAAGCGCAACAACTGGCCGGTGAGTACGGCGGCATTGGCGTTGAAATTTCCAAGAACGAAAAAGGCGAGATTGTGTTCCTCCCCTTCCCAGACTCGCCAGCGGAGAAAGCGGGCTTGCGCGCGGGCGATGTGTTGCTGAGTGTGGACGGCATTGAGATTATGCCGGACAAAACCACTGATGAGGTGACGGCGTTAGTGCGCGGCCTGATTGATACGCAAGTTCAAATCACCGTGCGGCACATGGATGGCGAAGAATTAACGGTGACCGTTACCCGCCAACGGATTGAAATTCCATCGGTAACGTGGCGCATGGTGGAGGGCCAGCCCACCATTGGCCTGATTACGCTCAGCCGCTTTAGTGATAAGACGGCGCAAGAAGTGGAACGCGCCGCCAAAGAATTGCAGGCCAGCGGCGCCCAGAGCTTTGTGGTGGATTTGCGTAACAACGGCGGCGGCTTGCTAGATTCTGCGGTGGAAGTGGCCGGGCACTTTTTAGATGGCGGCGTGGTGATGTATGAAAACAACCGCGCGGGTGAAGAGAAAACGCTCACCGCGCCAGCTACCAGCGGCTTACTCAGCACCGCGCCCGTAGCGGTTTTGGTGAACGGCAACACGGCCAGCGCCGCCGAAATTTTGGCCGGTGCTTTACTAGACCGTGACCGTGCACCACTAATTGGGCAAAAGACGTTTGGTAAA
>JAEURM010000070.1 GCA_016789245.1 Anaerolineales bacterium | reverse complement strand
ACGGCGTACGTGCGGAAAAGCGCAAATTCTAAGGAGCGTTTGGTATCAAACGGAAACTCGTAGCACGTAGAAAGCCGCAGAATCTCCAGATGGTCACGTTCCGGGTCAAGGGCGAGGATGCGTTCCAGATAAGTTGCCATGTTTAGACTCTAATAGAAAAGGATGGCTAGCTCCAGACCAAAAGCTGTTCAATTGGTGCTCAATCACTTCAGATGATGGGTGGCGAGTGACGAGTAAAAAACGCCATCCGTTACTCGTCACAATTTATCGGCTCACTCCAATCATCAAACACGCCAGCTTTGATGCCAAAGTAGGGCGAGGGGTCTAGCGTGTTTTCCATGCGTGTTTCATTCAGAAAATTGCCCGTGCCATCATCTTTCACAATGGAGAAATGCAGGTGAATGCCCACTGGGTTAGCCGGGTCACCAGAGAAGTTGCCCTGATAGCCCAACAAAGTTCCGGCTTCCACAAATTTTTCACTGGTGCCCGGTGGAAAATCTGGGCTGATGTAAGCATCACCGCCCGGCCCAGCCATGTGGGTGTAGTAGGCCCAAATTTGCCGCGTGGGTTCCAGCGGGTCTTGCGGGATGCGGATGATGACGGTGCTCTTCCAATCTGGCAGGCGGGTGAGGTAGCCCGGGTAAGCGGCGTAGATGGGCGTTTGGTTGAGGCCGGTGGCGGCAAAAATATCAAAGCCGGTGTGGCGGTGGCCCAGTGACCAAGAATCTCCGTAGCCAAAGCCGAGGTAACCGGTGGTGGGCCACTGGAACGGCGCACTGCCACAGTGCGCACCGGCTGGTACAAGCCAAGCGCCGCGTTCACTTTGGTTTTCAAAAAACTCGCGCAAGCGGCCCAAGCGGGTGAGCGTGGCAAGGGTAGGCGCAAGCCACCACAGGGCGAGGAGGGCACACAGGGAAAGGAAGGAAAAGAGGATGAAGCGCGGAAGGGACATTGTTTAGAGCAGTTTCCTAATGGATTGACGGGTGGCACCCTGCCCGCGCCAGTGCCCGCTGGGCACAGGTGAGCGGAGCGGCGCTCCTTCGACTGCGGCCCGCCCAAAAAGCGGCGGGCCTCCGCTCAGGATGCTTGCTCGGCTTCGAGAAAAGCCGCGTAGTCGAAGGGCCTGCTCTGAGTTTATCGAAGGGGGCGGGCCGCCAATTGACGCGGAATTTGCTCTAAGCGGACTCAAAACGGACGAGCGGATGAGAACGAATACGAGTTGTCTGTTCCTATCCGTTTCAATTAACTCCCACGCGTCGCAACAACTCATCCAAATCCACGGGCCTTTGCAGAACGGATTCTGGCAAGGGCGGGAGGGGCGGCGGCGGCGGCAAATTTTCCCCAGTGAGTTCTGTGTAGGAGGCGCGGTGGCCGGCATCAAAACTTTGCTCATACAACTCACGGTATAGCGTGGCGGCGGCGGTGCGGTGTTCTTCTGCCGCAGGCTTGAGCTTCCACAACTCAAAGTGAATTTGCGCTTGCTGGTCTGGCGCGGTGAATTCGGCCAACATTTGTGTGAGCGCGGCTTGGGCGGCTTCCGGCTCGCCGCGTTTGGCTTGCAGGCTGAGTTTTAGGATGTTGGAAAGGAAAAGCTTGCCGGGGTCAGCCTCTTCACCTGCCGTGCTGTGAATGGCTTGCTCATTCAAGGCCCATGCTTCTTCCACCTTGCCCGTTTGCGCTGTGACGTAGGCTTGAAAATACAACGCATCTACCAATAAATCCGTCATCTGCAATTGCTCGGCCAACTCAGCCGCGCGGCGCACCAAGGCGGCGCTGGTGCTAAATTCCTTGAGCCAAAAATACACGTAGCCTAAATTATTCAAATGAAGCGCCCTGCTGGGTTGGTCGCCCAGCGTCTCCGCAATCTGCAAGGCTTGGCCAAAGCAGGTGAGGGCGCGCTCCACTTCGCCGTACTGCCGGTAAATAGAACCGGCGTTGCCCAACATCGTGCCGAGCATGTTCAAATAATCAATCTCGCTGGCAATGTGAATGGCCTTTTGCAGTTCCGCCAACGCTCCCGGATAATTCTCCTCCATCCAGTATGAGCCGGCCAAATCATTGTGGGCAATGGCCGCGCCACGCCGGTAACCGGCCGTGGTGGCTGTTTCCACCGCAGTTTGCAAATTGGCGCGGGCCTCCGCCAGTTGGCCCAATTGCAAAAGCGCAATGCCTTTGTAATCCAACGCACCGCTAATGCCTACGGCATCATGGTGCGCGGTGGCAATAGCTAATTGCCGCTCGGCGCACTCACGGGCGCGTTCAAAGTTGCCTAAGTTAAAGTGCGCAAAAGAAAGTTGCTCCATCACGCGGCCCACACCGCGCTCATCACCCAAGTGCTCAAAACCGGCTTGGGCTTGGCTATACCAGTCCAACGCTTCGGTAAAAGATTGGGTGCGCGCCAACAAGGAACCGAGCGCCATTTGCGCGCGGGCGGTGAGGGCGGGCTGATTGAGTACGCCGGCTTGTTCCAGAGCCGCACGGTAGGCGGCTTCCGCTTTGGGCCATTCGCCCGTTAGTTGCCAAATCTCACCCAAGGCCAGCCGCACCGCACTTTGTTCCTCCGGTGGCAAGAGCGGCAGTAAGCGCGTGAAGTAATCTTCAGCGGTGGCGTTGGCATATGCGGCTTTGGCCGCCTCACCCGCCAAACGGAAGTACAGCCGTTGCTTTTCGGTGTTGGTGCTTCGGCCAAAGTGCAGGGCTAGCACGTTCACCATTTGCGCACGCTGGTGTGAGTATGTGCCCTCTACGTAATTGCCTACCGCTTCATGCAAAGCGGTGCGCGTGGCAAAAGCCAAACTTTCATACGCCACTTCTTGCGTGGTGATGTGCTTGAAAATGTACTCCAGCTCCGGCTCCGGCGTGCTGAGCGGTGTTAAATCCACGCGGCTTAACTCTTCCAACTGTTGGCGCACCATTTCCGGCTGGCCTAGCGCCGGGTAACTGCCCCACAACCAACTGGCTAAGAACGTACGCCCAATCACGCTGGCCACTTTGAGGGAAGTTTTAGCCGCTTCGGAAAGTTGATCAATGCGACTGAGGATGAGGCTGTGCAAGCTATCCGGCAGTTGCAGGGCGGCCACCGCTTGTGCGTCATGCACCTCCACGCCCCGGTCATGCAAATAGTTCAGCAGTTCTTCCACGTAAAACGGGTTACCGGCGGCCCGCGTTTGAATGAGCGTCACCACCTTCTCCGGCAAACTCACCTCCTCGCCGTACCAGCCTTGCACTTTCAGCCGCATCAACTCGGTGGCGGCTTCGGTGGGCAGTTCGCCCAAACGGATTTCGCGCACATGCTCAGCCTCACCGGCCCAAGTTAGCGGGCTTCCACCATCTTCCAGCGGGCGGCTTACCACCAGCAACAGCACCGATAAATCCGCCACACTGCGGCCTAAAAACTCCAACAACTCTTGTGAGAGCGGGTCAATCCAGTGGCAATCTTCCAGCACCAATAACAGCGGCGTACGGTCTCGCCGAATGCGGCGGCGTAAACATTCCAGCAACAGCGCGTGCAAAAGCTCAGAGCGTAGTTGTGCATCTAACGGGCGGGTGAGGGCGTTATCGGCCAGCGGCAAATTCAGTACCACGCCCAACAGCGGCAAACGGTCTGCCAAACGCGGGTTGAGGGCGGTGAGTTGCTCTGTGAGTTGACGGGTTTGCGTTTCCAACGGCGTGGCTTCGTCTACGCCAAAAAAATCGCGCCATACATCCCGCCATACCAAGTATGGCTCGCCGGTTCCGTAAGATTGGCATGCGCCGCTTAAGCCGCTAAAACCCAGCGCCAGCGCCGCCTGCACCACTTCCGCTGTGAGCCGAGATTTGCCGAGGCCCGCTTCACCCACCACGCCCACAATCTGCCCGCGCCGTTTTTGCGCTAACGCCAGCGCCACGCGGATTTGGTTGAGTTCAGGCTCACGGCCCACCATAGGCAGAGCGTAAGTTTGCTCTTGCAAGGAGCCGCTAGCGCGGGCACGCAAGCCGCGCGCGGTGTGAATGGCAATTGGCTCACTCTTGCCCTTCACGGTGATGGGCGGCAAACTTTCCCACTCAAACATTTTTTCCGCGCCACGCCGCACCGCTTCACTCACCAGCACTTGGCCGAGCTGGGCGGCCTGCATCAGCCGCGCGGCCAAATTTACGGCATCACCAATCACCGTGTATTCTTTGCGCGCTTCAGAGCCAACTTCACCACAATAGGCTTGGCCCACGTTCACACCAATGCGGGCTTGCGGGCCGGGCAGGGCAATCAGCTCTAGCGCACAACGCACGGCGCGTTCGTCATCATTTTCATGCGCCACCGGCGTGCCAAACAGCACAATGTATTTGCTCCCCTTATCGCCCATATCCACTTTGTTCAAGTAGCCATCGTAACGGTGCACAATCTGAATCACAGCGGAGAGATAATCTTGCAGTTTGGCCGTTACGCCCGCATCGCCGTCATAGTCAAAACCCTCAAAGCGCACAAACAGCACCGTCACTTTGCGGTGCTCGTTAATGAAGCCCGTGAGGCCGGATTCAATTCTCTGCGCGATGGCCGGATGAATAAAACGGGCGAGGGTGGTGATGGCCTCAGCGGGCAGGGCGCTGGGCGGCGTGAGGGGTAAACGGCGAGCTTGGCGCGGTAAGCTCGCAATGTGCGTAAACGCGCCCCGCCGCTCGGCCACGTTAACTTGGCCCGCCGCTTCCAGCACGGCGTTCTCCGCCACCACTTCACCTTTGGTGGCATGGTGCTCGGCATCCGCGCAACCATCTAACACGCGGCCCGCAATAATGTATTCCAGCCGCAATTGTGGCTCACCCAATGTGGTACACAGCACTGTGCCCAGCGCCAGCCCGGCCTTCATGGCCAAGCTGTACGTGCCCGCGCTGGTGAGGATGTTTTCATAGCGGCCCATGTTAGCCTGCATCTCTAACGCGCATTGCAGGGCGCGGCGGGCGGCGGCGGAACGGGTACGCGGCGTGCAGGGAAACAGCACCGTGAGCGCATCACCGCCAAACTTGCCCACAATGCCGCCGTAAGATTCAATCAGCGCAATCATCGGCTCAAAATAGCTGTTGAGGATGAGCGTCAGCTCTTCCGCGCCTTGCCGCCCGCTACTGCGGCCCAACGCCTCACTCATCGCCGTAAAGCCAGAAACATCGGCAAATAGCGCCACGCACTCAAAGCGCCGCTCTTGGCCCACGGGGTTAGCGGCGGGCTGAGCCAGCACTGCTTCAGCGGTATGTAAAGGGACGTAGGCAAGCCACGGGGAGCGCATATTATGGTGTGCTTAAGCTTCTCAGTAATACTTCTGTTTGACGGTCAATTCCTCCGTATTGTAGACTAAGTAAGGCAACATTTTTTTATTACAACTGAGCTTTGGTTTGGGAGATGCTATGCGGGCTTTACCACAAAAACTACTGGCACTCGGCATTATTCTTACAGTTTTGGTAAGCAGTTTGGGCCGCGTGGAAGCCGCACCGGGCAAAGGCAAGTGGGGGTTTGGAGATGCCCGTTACATCGCCATTCAACGCATTTGCCATGATGGTTTGGAATTCTCCGCCGTGCGCAATCCAGCCGATCAGCTGATTGCACAATCCGTGAATGTAGCCGTGCGGCTGTTTACGGCCACTGGCCTGCCTTTTCCAGACCCTACTGATTCAAACACCAAGCGCCCGTTTGATTCCTACGGCCCACTCCTGATTGCCACCACGTTCTATTCCATGACCATTCACGCCGCCAATGATACCTATCCGGCGGATGTGAACAATAACAGCATCCTTGAAGCCTCAGAAAACTTCCGCGTTTATGTAGACGACGCACAAATTCTGTGGTCTCGTCATTTGCCTACCAACGAACGCATTGTGATGTTAGCGGGGGCGGGTGTACTCAGCTCAGATGTGGTGGAAGATTGTTATCTTAACCAAATGAATGTGGATGAAGGGGCCGCGCTCACGATTGATAACGCCCATCTCAACGCCACGCTCGGCCTGAGCCAACCCGGCCCGGCACCGGCCATTGTGACGGGCCAGCCGCAAGGCCTGCTCCCTCCGGCAGATTTGGTGTACCGCGTAACCAGCTTGCCCACCAACGGCATTCTGCGCCGCAACGGTGTGGCCCTGAACGTAAACGATACGTTCACGCAAAGCGATGTGAATAGCAACTTGCTCACTTACACGCATGATGGCAGTGATACTACTAGCGATGCATTTGGGTACACGGTGGCCGCCACCACGCGTGTTTCCGTGAGCAGTAGTGAAGTGCAAGCCACGGGCGGCACCGGCTCATCCAACGCGGCCATTGCTGGTTCGGGCGCGTACGTGGTGTATCAATCCACGGCCACCAATCTAGTGGCCAGTGATACGAACACCGTCTCGGATATTTTTGCTCGCAACTTGGCCGCTGGCACCACTGAGCGCCTCTCACGCAATTTCGGCGGCGTGCAGGGCAACGGTGGCTCGTTCAATCCCGCTATCTCCGCCTTTGGCGAAGTGGTGTTTGAATCCGATGCCACCAATCTGGTCACCGGTACCGTGAGTGCGTCTTGCACACAACGGGCGGATACTAATGGCGTGCGTGATATTTTCCGAACAAGTATCGGCGCAACCTATAATGCGATGCTTCGGGTTTCGGTTCAGGAAAGCGGCGGCTGTCAGGAAGCTAACAATGATTCCTTCGTTCCAGCCATCACCTTGGATGGTTTCTCCGGCACCGTTTTTGCTTCAGAAGCTACTAATTTAGTCACTAGCTCTCAAACCGATGATAACGCTGACCGCGATATTTTTACGCAGGCGGGCGCTACCACCGTGCGGCAATCCCTCATCAACGGTACGAGTAGTTTTGCCGCGGGCACTTCCGGCCAAAGTAGCGGCGGTGACTCAAATGCGCCGTCCATCGCCAACGTTTCCAGCGGGCCAAGTAGCTTTATTATCGCGTTCCAATCAGCGGCGGATGATTTGGTGGCCGGGGATACGTTTACGTACACGGATGTTTTTGTGCGGGATAACGCCAGCTCAGGCGCTTCTAACAAAACGGTGCGGGTTTCAGTGAGCACGGGTGGCGCACAGGCGAATGGTTCTTCCACCGCGCCCTCTATTTCAGCCGATGGGCGCTATGTGGCGTTTCAATCTGCGGCCACCAACTTAATAGCCAGTGATACCAACAACACTACTGATATTTTTGTGCGTGACCGGGATACAGAGGCCGATGGCACGTTGGATGAAGGTGGCGCGGTAAGCACCACACGCATTTCGCTGGCCAACGGCGGCATTCAAGCGGATGGTGGCTCGGTTACGCCCTTTATCTCCGCCTACGGGCGCTTTGTGGCCTTTCATTCCATCGCCAGCAATTTGGTGGCCGGAGATACCAACGCCTGCGTCTTTATCATCAACTACAACTGCAACGATGTGTTTGTCTATGACCGGCAGACCAACACTATCGTCCGCGCTTCAGTTTCTTCCAGCGGCGCACAGGCTAACGAAGATTCATTCAATGCCACGCTCTCGGCGGATGGTGATTTTGTAGCCTTCCAATCCGAAGCTACCAACTTAGTGAGCGGTGATAGCAACGACCTATCCGATGTGTTTGTGCGTTACTTGGGTTATTCATCTACGTTTACGATTGCGATTAACCCAATCGCGGATGTATTCCCAGTCTTCTTGCCGCTCGTTCAAAAATAGGAGCCATACAGTGTTTATCCGAACTTTAGGCCGGGTGCTTTTAGTGGTGTGTGTGTTGAGCGCCAGCCTCAGCTGGCCGGTGGATGCGCAAAGCCGCAAAGGCAAGTGGGGGTTTGGCGATAATCGCTACTTCATCATTGACCAAGTCTGCCGTGATGGGATGGAGTTATCGAGCATTAACTTCAGTTCTTTTGAACCGCCCTCGTTTCAAAATGCAACCCCCATTGACCTTGGGGCACGCCTTTACACAAGCACCGTGCCTTTACCAATATGGAATGACAATCTCTCGCGTTTGCCTGCCGCTGATTATGGCCCGCAACTCGCGCCGCTGACCATCTTCACCATGACGCCGGAGATTGACCCCTTGCCCGCTGATACAAACAACAACAGCAGTTTAACGCCGGGCGAAGAATACTTTGATGTGTACATGAACGGCGAGTTTTTGCTCTGGACGGATGTATTAACACCGGGCGCGCGGGTGATTGCCACGCATTTCAGCTTTAACGATAGTGAGGAGTTGGGTTACGAGTCTTTGACGGTGGAGGATTGTTATTTCAGCCGCCTCACGGCCGGTAAAAGCGCCGTTACCACCATTGGCAGTAATTTGCTAAACGCGGGCGGTTCCTTGCCTCCTGCGCAACTGGTGTACCGCGTTACGCGCCTGCCGCAAAATGGCGCTCTGCGCCGCAACGGCGTGGCGTTAAGTGTGGGTGGCACATTCACCCAAGCGGATGTGAACGCCGGTTTGCTCACATATCAGCACAACGGCAACGCCGCCCACAGTGATACTTTCCGGTTTGATATGGCCGGTTTGGCACTGGTTTCCGTGAATAATAGTGGCACGCGTAGTAATGGCCCCACCAACTTAACTCCATCTATTTCCGGTGATGGGCGCAAAATCGCCTTTTACTCCGATGCCACCAATCTGGTGACCGGCGACATCAATAATCAGTCGGATATTTTTGTGCGGGATGTGCTTTCCGGC